>NZ_JBHSTW010000024.1:0-32434 GCF_042660305.1 Rothia nasimurium | reverse complement strand
CTCATATTTTTGCCGCGGGTGGGGCCGTTGTCTAGTTGGTGGGGGTGGGGTGCGTGTCTACTTTTGAATAAGCCTCATACATTTCATTGAAAAGCTTGCCCGTAAAATCGGTAGTTAAACCAATCTTATAATAGATTCCCAAGTCATCAATGACTTTAGTGAAAATCCGCTTCAGCTGAGTTTCCCCATTCTGCACCCTGTTCAGGTTCGAAGAGTTAAGGGTATTCCCCAGGGTCGTAACAATAAGATTCTGTTTTTCAGTAGGAATGTTCTTATGGGAGAGATAAGATTTAATCTTCCGGAGCACCTTCTCGCCATCAGTTTCACCTTCCTCAGTGGAAGATCTGAGTTCATCAACAGCGAGTGGAGCTACTTTATCAGGCACACCTAAGGTTGCAATGATAGATGCAGCTACCAAATAAACCCGGTCGTTCTCAGAAATTCCTTTTTCATTCTTATAAATGTCATTATTGAGTCTGCGGAGATTAGTCTCAATTTCTTCTTCACGCCGCTGCTTAATAGCTTCTTTCTCATCATCGGAAAGATGAAGGCTCTCAATAATCTCAACAAAATTCTGGAAGTTATGAGGCTTTAAGAAAGAGAGATCATAGTATCTGCCAACTTCTTGACCAACGCCATGGTTTTCCTTACCCACATAATAAACACCAAATTCAAGCGTTAGCTGACCAGCTACATCCTTATAGCCGGTAATACCAATAGCAATAATCCGCTCATAGTTAGTGTGGTGCAGAATAGCATTTGCATAGTGAACAGCACCATTTACCGCATAGTTATTAATGTTCTTATAGTGAGCTTCGTCTTTGGTGGTTAGGTTCTCTACCTGCCCAGCAGAGTTGAGTTTAACGAGCTTGCCCTCATAGCCCTTATACTCAATTAGAACAGGCCAGTAATTCAGCTTCCCGTCTCTCAAAAGCAGCTTGACGTCCGGGCGGTTGCCCCCCCTCCACCGTTCTTTGACGCATAGCTTGAAAGAGCCTTCTCAATCTCTTCATTCAAAAACTCTTGTTCCAGTTTATAATCCAGCTTGTAGCTTCGAAGCTGATTATTAATGAAATCAGCAACCTGTGGCTCAACAGACTGCGTTTTATCCCTAGCCATACTGATTAACTACTTTCTCTCATGAAGTGTCCTGCTCAGAATATACAAAAAGCAGAAAATTCGATTCATCTTATGCAATATGGTGCAGAATAAAAATAACATCCTGCACCCTAAATAACTCACTACAAAAAGCGAAGGAGCGAGCAAGCTCACCCCCTCCCCCGAGGCCCGCTACGCTATGGCCTCGGAATAACAAAAATTTTATTTCCCCCTGTTGGGGAAAATCAGCAGAGGAGCTCACTACGTTCGCGAGCTCCTCGCCTCGCCGCTGCGCTATGGTCGGCGAATAAATTGATTTTCTATTTCGCCTTTTGGCGGAAAATAAGGAGAGGAGCGAGCAAGCTCGCCCCCTCCCCCGAGGCCCGCAAGCGGCAGCCGCGCTAAGTCAACTAAACCGCTCGCAGGCTCGCGGAATAACAAAACGAGGAGCTCGCTACGCTCGCAAGCTCCTCGCCTCGCCGCTACGCTACGCTCGGCGAATAAACCAAATTTTTATTTCCTCGCTCGCTCGGAAAATTTGGTTTATTCCCACTCAATCGTTCCCGGAGGCTTTGAGGTGACGTCCAGAACCACTCGGTTCACCTCAGCAACCTCATTCGTAATCCGGTTAGAAATCTTAGCCAGCAGGTCATAAGGCAGACGTGACCAGTCAGCAGTCATCGCGTCCTCAGACGACACCGGGCGCAACACAATCGGGTGACCATAGGTACGGCCGTCCCCCTGCACACCAACGGAACGGACGTCCGCCAGCAGCACCACGGGGCACTGCCAGATCTCCTCATCCATGCCCGCGGCAGTCAGTTCCTCGCGCACAATCAGGTCAGCAGCACGCAGGATATCCAGGTTATGCTTTGTGACCTCACCAATCACGCGGATACCCAGGCCAGGGCCGGGGAAGGGCTGACGGGCAACAATCTTCTCAGGAACACCCAGCTCACGGCCAATAGCGCGAACCTCGTCCTTGAAGAGGGTACGCAGGGGCTCAACCAGCTCAAACTGCAGGTCATCAGGCAGGCCACCCACATTGTGGTGGGACTTGATGTTCGCAGCGCCCTCTCCACCGCCAGATTCAACAACATCCGGGTAAAGGGTACCCTGCACCAGGAACTTGATGTCAGTACCTTCAGCACCGGCCTCTTCAATCAGCTTGCGCTGGGCAGCTTCGAAGGAGCGGATGAACTCGCGGCCAATAGCCTTACGCTTAGCCTCGGGCTCAGTAATACCGGCCAGAGCACCCAAGAAGCGCTCTGACTCATCAATGGTCACAACCTTGATACCCATGGTTGAGGCGTAGTCCTGCTCCACCTGCTCACGCTCGCCTTCGCGCAGCAGACCGTGATCGATGAAGAAGCAGGTCAGCTGGTCGCCCACAGCCTTGTGAACCAGGGCTGCGGCAACAGATGAGTCAACGCCACCGGACAGGGCGCAGATGACCTGGTCATCGCCCACCTGCTCACGGATCTTAGCAACCTGCTCTTCAATGATGTTGCCGGTAGACCAGGTCTTCTTCAGACCCGCTACGTTGAAGAGGAAGTTCTCCAGGGCAACCTGGCCGTAATCGGAGTGCTTAACCTCGGGGTGCCACTGCACGCCACCGAACTTACGCTTCTCATCAACGAAGGCTGCAACAGCTGCGCCGGGGGTCTGGGCCAGCACCTCGAAGCCTGCGGGGGCTTCAGAGACAGAATCGCCGTGGCTCATCCAGACGTTCTGGGTCTTGGGGGTACCGGTCAGGAAGGAAGAGTTCTCTGCACAGACCACGGCGTCGGTTGCGCCGTATTCGCGCAGGCCGGTCTTAGCGACGGTACCGCCGAGGGTCTGGGCCATGACCTGGAAGCCGTAGCAGATACCGAAAACGGGTACGCCCGCTTCAAACATGGCGATGTCGCCCTTGGGGGCGCCGTCCTCGTATACGGATGAGGGGCCACCAGACAGAATAATTGCAGCCGGGTTCTTGGCGAGCATCTTCTCGGTGGGCATGGTGTGAGGAACCAGCTCCGAGTAGACACCAGCCTCACGCACGCGGCGCGCGATGAGCTGCGCGTACTGGGCGCCGTAGTCAACGACCAGTACGGGGCGCTCTTCGAGCTCCTCGATGGGGTTGTGGGTAGTCACAGGTATATACCTTTTCGGTTGGGGTTGAAGGGTAATCCTTGGGTTCTATTCTAGTGCAGGGAAGCGCTAGACCTAGTAACGTTTAGTGGCCTGCGGGTTCGCATCAAGCAGGGCAAGGGTTTCTGCGTAGATGCGGCGCTCCACGATGAAGGACAGGAAGGGAACCACACCGCCCAGGGCCATGACGATCATCTGGGGCAGGGCCCAGCGCATGAGCAGCCAGAGACGGAAGCAGGAGAAAAGGTAGACGACGTAGAACCAACCGTGAATAATCAGGATCCATGTGGAGATGTTCAGGCCCCCGTGCAGGTTGCCGGTCTCGAGGTTCAGCCAGCCCAGGGCCACGGTTTCACCGGTCTGGGCATCGACGCCACCGGCGATCAGGTCGTAGCCGAAGATGTAGCGGCTGATCATTTCAGCAACGAGCAGCAACAGGAAGGTACCTGAAATCCAGGCGCACCACTTGTAAAAGGTAAGGGCCCCACGAATCTGGGATTCGGTTCCGCCGAACTTCTTGCGCACGGTAAAGCCGCCGGCGGCATTCGTTTCGGTAGTTCCCGCGGCGAGGGTAACTTTCTTACCATCGGTACGGTGGACGGGGCGCGGAGTGGGGTTCTCGCTCACAGCTGGTTTCTCCCTTAGCTGGTATGGGTGGTCTGTTCGGTGGTGGGCGGACGCCTGCGGTCAGCTTGCCCTTAGCGGGAGGGCGGGGCGGGGGCGTCCGGAATATCATCAAAGTAGTAGTAGGCCTGATCTGCCGGGTCCCAGTAGTAGGGGCGGCCGGTGGCCTCATCGACCCAGTATTCGCCCTCGTATTCGAAGTAGAGGGTGGGGTCGGTGGTCTTTTCGACCGAGTCTTTGAGCAGGCGGTACCAGAGGTAGAGGGCGAAGCCCGCAAAGACCAGCCATTCAAGGGCGTAGAAGATGTTGAGCCAGTCAACGGTTTCGTCGGTGACCTGCTCAGCGCGGATAGGCTGGAGGACGCCGCTGCTATCGAGCAGGGTTGCGGTAGCAGCGATGGTGCCCTGGTCGGTGAGCGGAGTGGCCCCGCTGCTTTCAGAGTCAAGGGTCAAGATGCCGTTGAAGAGGGCAGCATTCCAGACGTTGGTCAGGTAAGAGGAGTTGGCGGAGGCAAGCACTCGGCCCTTCCCTCGGTTCTCTTCGCTGACGTCCTTGCTGGTGAGCGGGGCATCGTTACCCACAACCCGCCCGGCGATGGTCACGGTGCCGGTGGGCTCAGCGGGAATCTCCGCGGTGGGGGTCCAGGCACGGGCCACCACGATACCGCGGGGCCCCTGCCCCAGGCTGGTGCTGACCTGCTGGCTGTCATCGGGTACAAAGAGGCTGACCAGCCAGTAGCCTTCAGCCCCGTCCTTGAGCTTGTTTTCTACCAGGTAGGTGGAGCCCTGCACGTAGCTGCCGGTAGCTTCCACAACTGTATCGGCCTCGGTCATGCTCAGCGGGTCGTGGGGCTGGAGCACCTGACTATAGGGGCGCACCACGTCCTTAGCCGGGTCTGCGGTGACCTGCCCCAGGGTGGAGGCGTTAATTTGCCATTTGCTGAGCATCACAAAACCGCTAGCCAGCACCAGCACCAGGAGCAGGCCAAGGAGCCAGCGGGGGGTCAGGGCGGTTTTTAGCACGTTTGCTCTTTTCAGCGGGAGGTGGGCGGACGAAAGCAGGTCAGCCCCGTGCGCCTAGAAAAGCTAGGGGCACGGGGCCGGGGCGTCATCTACTTGACGTAGGGGGTGACGTTGACGTCGATACGCTGGAAGGACTTGAGGTCGGTGTAGCCGCAGGTCGCCAGAGCACGCTTGAGAGCGCCAACCAGGTTGGCGCTGCCGTCGGTGTAGGCAGACGGGCCGTACAGTACCTCTTCGAGCGAGCCAACAGTGCCCTGGTAGGTGCGGATGCCGCGGGGGAAGTCAGCTGAGTGAGCTTCGTTGCCCCAGTACCAGCCGGCACCGGGTGCTTCAGCTGCGCGGGCCAGGGGCGCGCCAATCATGACGGCATCCGCACCCATCGCCAGTGCCTTGACCATGTCGCCGGAGCGGCCCAGGGAGCCGTCCGCAATCACGTGCACGTAGCGGCCACCGGACTCGTCCAGGTAGTCAGAACGCGCAGCAGCAACGTCGGAAATCGCGGTGGCCATGGCAGCCTGAATGCCCAGGCCGCGGCGGGTGGTCAGGGCAGCGCCGCCGCCGAAACCTACCAGCACACCGGCAGCACCGGTACGCATCAGGTGCATAGCCGGGGTGTAGCCGGTCACGCCACCGACCATCACGGGGACGTCGAGTTCGTAGATGAACTTCTTGAGATCAAGGGGCTCGCGGCGGGAGGAAACATGCTGGGCAGAGACTGCCGCACCGCGAATCACGAAGAGATCAACGCCGGCCTTGACCACGGTCTGGTAGAACTCCTGGGTGTTCTGGGGAGTCAGGGAGCCGGCGACAATGACGCCCGAGTCACGGATCTCTGCCAGGCGGGCGGTAATCAGCTCAGCCTTGATGGGCTCAGCGTAGATTTCCTGCATACGGCGGGTAGCGGCGGGGGCATCGTCAGCAGGCAGGGCGTTGATTTCGTCGAGCAGGGGCTGGGGATCCTCGTAGCGGGTCCACAGGCCCTCAAGGTTGAGGACGCCGAGCCCACCGAGCTTGCCCAGGGCAATGGCGGTGGCCGGTGACATCACAGAGTCCATGGGGGCACCGATGATGGGGGTGTCGAACTTGAACGCGTCAATCTGCCAGCTGAGGTTCACATCGTGGGCGTCGCGGGTACGGCGGGTGGGTACCAGGGCGATTTCATCGAGTGAGTAGGTGCGGCGGGCGCGCTTGGACATACCAATCTGGATGTCGGTCATGGATCTTCCTTTCACCGGTGGTAGGCCGGTTGGTGCAAACGAGCGTGGTAACGTTCGGAAGCCCCGGCCCCTCACTAGCTGGTGAGGTACCGGGGCTGGCCGCTACAGTTTAGCGACGGTAGTTGGGGGCTTCGACGGTCATGGTGATGTCGTGGGGGTGTGATTCCTTCAGACCTGCTGAGGTAATGCGCACGAACTGGCCCTTGTTCTTGAGTTCTTCAACGGTGTGGGCGCCAACGTAGAACATGGTCTGACGCAGGCCACCTTCCAGCTGGTGCAGTACGGAGGACAGGGGGCCGCGGTAGGGAACCTGGCCTTCAATGCCCTCGGGAATCAGCTTCTCTTCGGAGGATACGTCGGCCTGGAAGTAGCGGTCCTTAGAGAAGGACTTCTTGCCGCCGCGGGACTGCATAGCACCCAGGGATCCCATGCCGCGGTAGGCCTTGAACTGCTTACCGTTGACGAAGATAAGGTCGCCGGGTGATTCAGCGGTGCCTGCCAGCAGGGAGCCCAGCATCACCGAATCCGCACCCGCCACCAGGGCCTTGCCGATTTCGCCGGAGTGCTGCATACCGCCGTCCGCAATCAGGGGAACACCGGCGGGGATAGCAGCCTTAGCTGACTCATTGATAGCGGTAATCTGGGGTACGCCAACACCGGCAATAATGCGGGTGGTGCAGATGGAACCGGGGCCAACGCCAACCTTAACCGCATCTGCACCGGCGTCGATGATAGCCTGGGCGCCAGCGCGGGTAGCAGCCTGGCCACCAACAACATCAACGTGGGCTGCGGCGGGGTCCTTCTTCAGGCGGGCAATCATATCGAGCACGCCCTGGGAGTGGCCGTTAGCGGTATCAACGAAGAGGGCGTCAACGCCTGCCTCAACCAGGGTCATGGCGCGCTCGTAGCCGTCGCCGAAGAAGCCGATAGCAGCGCCAACGCGCAGGCGGCCGTCCTCGTCCTTGGTGGCGCGGGGGTACTGCTCGCTCTTGGTAAAGTCCTTGACAGTAATCAGGCCGGTGAGCTTGCCGTCCTTGTCGATCAGGGGCAGCTTCTCAATCTTGTTTTCTGCCAGCAGGGCGAAGGCTTCGTCCTTGCTCATGCCCTCGTGGCCGGTAATGAGCGGCATCTTGGTCATGATGTCGCGCACGCGGGTGGTCTCAAAGGTGGACTCGGGCAGGTAGCGGGTGTCGCGGTTAGTGATGATACCGACCAGTACGTTGTTCTCGTCCACAACGGGAAGGCCCGAAACCTTGTAGTGGCCACACAGGGCATCGAGCTCGGCAATGGTGGCGTCGGGGCCAACGGTGACGGGGTTGGTAATCATGCCCGATTCGCTGCGCTTGACGCGGTCGACGTGGTCGGCCTGGTCAGCGATGGAAAGGTTACGGTGAATCACGCCCATACCGCCCAGGCGAGCCATGGCGATAGCCAGGGCTGACTCGGTCACGGTGTCCATCGCTGCCGAGATAATCGGTGAGGCGATGGAGATGCGCTTGGTCAGGCGGGTGGTGGTGTCTGCATCTGACGGGATGACGTCGGTGTTGCCGGGCAGGAGCAGCACGTCATCGTAGGTGAGGCCGGTGAAGCCGAAGGGGTCTTCGCTCAGTGCAGTGGGAGTAGTCATGAAGGGTTCGCTACCTTTCGAGGGTATTCAGGTGGGCGCTTAGCGACACTGGTTTTAATCTTAGTCGGGTTAGCCCCGATGCGCGAGCGTAGGGCCCGGGCAGCTAACTGCCGCTTGCTCACATCACGGGTTTCGTCCCTGTTCGTACTGGGTGAAACCCCTCCCCCGCCGTTTCTATTCCACAGCCTCGTAGGGGGCGCTTCCGGCAGGTATTACTTGGCTATGTGCCTGCGAGCTAGCATCAGCTTTGCCCAGGGCTTCGAGCACGCGCGGGTCGAAGTAGGGGCCCAGGGTTTCGATATAGGTTGCGGTGATGTGGTCGTAGTCGAAGTAGGTGTAGATATTACCGATGGACGCCGGGCAGGCGTTCTCGGGGCAAATCAGGTCAGAGAGGTTGAGGGCAGCAAAACCCGGGTAGGTTTCTTCGAGAGAGCTGAGGGGGTTGACCGTGACGTCCTGGCCGGGGCTCATGACGCAGTCGTCCGCCGTGCCGAAGGCGTCCATGCAGTCCTTGTGCATGGTTTCCATGCGCGGTGTATCGCGCAGGCCCAGCACCTGGATGCCAGCACCGGTAAGTTCCGCGATACGGCTTTCAGCATCGAGCAGCGGGGTGTCGGGCAGGTTGGGTTCTGACTTGGTGCCGTGCAGCAGGACGGTATCGGGGGCAAGGTCCTGGATAAAGGCAGCACTGTCGCTTGCCCAGGAATCACATTCAAAGCCGCTGGCGTAGGCCGCGTTGTCGGTTTCACCGAGGAAGCAGCCGGGGCGGGTCACAGCAATGACCGACCAGCCTTGGGCTTGAGCAAGCGGACGCACGGCCGTCATCCACATCTGTATGTGGGAGTTTCCCCAGGCCACAATGGTTCGGGTGGGTTGGGGTGAGTAGGCAACGTAGGTGCAGTCCCCGGCCAGGGAGTCGGGGACGGCCAGCTCGGGGGTCACATCAGTGCAGGCTGTACCCAGGTCAGCCCAATCCGCATCGAGCACGGCACGGATGGGGATGACGGGGGCGTCTTCTTCCCCTGTGTATTCGTAGTCGGGCTGTAGCACGGCCGCTCCCACGTTATTGAGGGTGCGGTTAGCTTCAGCCTGCTCGGCCTGCCGGTAGATGGAGGACTGCCAGGCGTAGGAGGGAGCAAGAGCAAGGCCCATGCACAGCGCACCGGTCACTAGACCCGCTGTCATAGACCGGTTAGGCAGGGCCCAGTCCCGCAGGGGTTTTTCGACCAGCTGGGTCAGAGCCCAGGCGATAACGCCCGAGAGAAGAAGCAGGCCAAGCCCTGCCCAGAATCCCGCCTTTTCCTGGTGGGTCTGGGCTAGGTAGAACACGAGAATGGGCCAGTGCACCAGGTAGAGGGCATAGGAGAAACCCCCCAGAGCCAGCAGAGGTTTGGCGGTAAGGAGTTTTTCGGGGCCAAACCGGGTTCCGGTATCTCCGGCGATAATGACGAGCGAGGCCGCCAGGGTGGGCCACAGCGCCACATAACCGGGGAAGGTGCCGTTGACGTCCATAACAAAACCGCAGGCGATAATCGCCGCAATCCCAGCCCAGCCCAGCACCGCACGCACTAGCGGCGGTAATTTCAGGACAGGCAGCCAGAGAGCCACCAAGGAGCCCAGCGCGAACTCCCACAGGCGGGCCTCGGTTTCGAAATAGGCCGCCTGCTGGTTGGCCGCAGTGACCTCAATCGAGTGGGACAGGGACAGCACAAAGAGGGCTGCAAAGGCACCGCTTAAAGCCCAGCGGGCAGAGCCCCTCATTCGCTGCCCCAACACCAGGGCGAGGGCGACCATCAGCACCGGCCACAGCACATACATCTGCCCCTGGACCGACAGCGACCAGAAATGACGGAAGGGGGAGGCCAGGGAGGTATCGGCTGCGTAGTAGTCCACCGCGTTCTCGATCGACCAGTTGTTGTGCTGGTACAGAATCACGGCCTTTGCCTCATCGGCAATCGACAGCCAACGCTCTGCCGGAATAAAGAAGTAGGTGCCCAAAAGGGTCAGAACAACGGTAATAGAAGCCAGGGGCAGAAGACGTTTAAAGACATGAACCCAATAGGCCACCAGAGTCTTTAGGCCGAACCAGGTGCCGGGCCCTACCAGCTTGCCCTGCTCCATCTTGCGAGCAAAAGAGCCGGTCAACAAAAACGCTGAAATCAACAGGAAGACATCGACACCGCCCGATACACGACCAAACCAGAAGTGGTAGGCGGCAACCAGCAGGAGGGCGAGCGCACGCAGCCCCTGAATCTCGGGGCGCCAGGCACGTTCTGCTGAACGAGTGACGGTTGCGATGGTGCCGGTGGCTGGCTT
Organism: Rothia nasimurium; assembly: GCF_042660305.1. Classification (NCBI taxonomy): domain Bacteria; kingdom Bacillati; phylum Actinomycetota; class Actinomycetes; order Micrococcales; family Micrococcaceae; genus Rothia; species Rothia nasimurium. Next base: position 22,397 of record NZ_JBHSTW010000024.1, on the reverse strand, counting down.
GGTCTCGCTTTCTGGGCGGGGCACTGCGGTCTACCTCCTTTGCTGACGGTTATCTGGTGCCAGAACACCGGTTACTGAGGGGTAACGGGCAGGAAGACACCAAGTTAAAGATGTTACTCCCGGCGACTGAAAATTTGCTTTAAAAAGCAAATCCCGCCCTTACGGTGCTAGTCACTGCAAGAGCGGGATGTGCTGTACCCGAAAGGGGCTCCGGGTAAGGAGCCTTAGAGAGGGGCCTTACTTGGCTTCGTCCTCGTCCTTTTCCTCGGGCTTTTCGACAACCAGGGTCTCGGTAGTCAGCACCAGGGCAGCGATGGAGGCTGCATTTTCCAGAGCTGAGCGGGTGACCTTGACGGGGTCGATGACGCCGCGGGCGATGAGGTCCTCGTATTCACCGGTTGCGGCGTTGAAGCCGTGACCGATGGGCATATCTGCCACACGGGAGGTAACCACGTAGCCGTCCTCACCGGCATTCTCCGCGATCCAGCGCAGGGGCTGGACCAGGGCGCGGCGGACGATGTCTACACCCACCTGGGCATCGCGGGATTCGAGCTCAACGCCGTCCAGGGCTGCCAGAGCGTGAACCAGGGCGGTACCGCCACCTGCGACAATGCCCTCTTCGAGTGCTGCGCGGGTGGAGGACACGGCGTCCTCGATGCGGTGCTTGCGTTCCTTGGCCTCAACCTCGGTAGCAGCACCCACCTTGATGACGCCCACGCCACCGGCCAGTTTGGCCAGGCGTTCCTTGAGCTTTTCGCGGTCCCACTCGGAGTCCACGCGCTCAATTTCGGCGCGGAGCTGGTCAACGCGCTCAGCAACAGCCTCAGAAGATCCGCCGCCATCAACGATGGTGGTGTTGTTCTTGGTGACGGTCACGCGACGGGCTGAACCGAGCTGATCCAGGGTGACGGCGCCCAGGGAAATACCCAGTTCACCGGTAATAACGGTGCCGCCGGTCAGGATAGCCAGGTCCTGGAAAATTGCCTTACGGCGGTCACCAAAACCGGGTGCCTTCAGGGCAACAACATCGAGGTTGCCGCGCAGCTTGTTAACAACCAGGGTCGACAGGGCCTCGCCGTCAACATCCTCAGCGATGATGGTGATGGGCTTCTTCGCCTGAACAACCTTTTCAAGCACGGGCATAATCTCAGCCACGGTTGAAATCTTGCCCTGGTAGAGCAGAATGGCGGTGTTCTCGAGAACAGCCTCAGCACGCTCAGGGTCGGTGACGAAGGAGGGTGAGAGGTAGCCCTTATCGAACTGCATGCCCTCGGTTACTTCGAGCTCAATCTCGGTGGTGGAGCCGTCCTCGATAGTGATAACGCCGTCCTGGCCTACCTTACTGAAGGCCTCAGAGAGCAGCTCACCAATCTGAGGTGACTGGGCAGAAATAGCTGCCACGTGAGCAACCTCTTCGCCGGTTACCTCGCGGGCGTTAGCCAGCAGGCGCTCCGACACGAGCTTGGTAGCGGTCTCGATGCCGCGCTTGACCTCACCGGGGGCAGCGCCCGAGGTGACATTACGCAGGCCCTCAGAAACCAGAGCCTGAGCCAGGACGGTTGCGGTGGTGGTACCGTCGCCAGCAACATCGTTGGTCTTGGTAGCTACTTCCTTAGCAAGCTGGGCACCCAGGTTTTCGTAGGGGTTTTCCAGTTCAATCTCGCGGGCGATAGATACACCGTCGTTGGTAATGATGGGTGCGCCCCACTGCTTATCAAGCACCACGTTACGGCCGCGGGGGCCCAGGGTCACCTTGACAGCGTTAGCAAGCTTATCGACGCCTGCCTGCAGGTGCTTACGCGCATCATCATTGAATTCAAGCTGTTTTGCCATGAATCCTTACTTCTTTCTCGTGTTTCGTGTTGTATTCGGTAGAAACAGCGAAAACTTAGGAAACGACAGCCAGTACGTCGCGGGCTGACAGAATCAGGTACTCAGCACCACCGTACTTAACCTCGGTACCACCGTACTTAGAGAAGATAACGACATCGCCTTCAGCTACGTCAACGGGGATACGGTTGCCCTTGTCGTCGATGCGGCCGGGGCCAACAGCAATAACCTTAGCCTCCTGGGGCTTTTCCTTAGCGGTATCGGGGATGACCAGACCTGATGCGGTGGTCTGCTCTGCTTCAACGATCTGAACGACAATGCGGTCTTCGAGGGGCTTGATAGCCATGATGAGGTACTCCTTCAAGTGAGGTCTCAGCGTAAAACTTATGGGGGTGACCGTGGGGGGGCTAAGGCGGCTATACCAGGTATCGTCGCGGTGCTACCGGCTGCCGATTTAGCACTGTCAGCGGTCAAGTGCTAACTAAAACTTTATTCCCCTCACCCCCTACGGGCAAGATAAGGCGCCGGTTTCGCAGACAGCGCACCGCCAGCATCACCACTGATGTGCAATAAAATACAGGTTGAAAGCCCCAAACCCGGCAGAAAGGCAAAACATGCTCAAACTCATCTTCTGGCCGGTACTCGTCCCCTCCTTCCTCTTCGCAGCCGGCTTCGGGGCCGTCGTTCCCGTCCAAATCATTGCAGCTATCAGGCTAGGAGCCTCACCCGAACTCGCCTCCCTGCTGATAGCCGCCGCGGGCGTCCTCGCCCTCATCTGCACCGTCCCGGTAGGGGCAGGCATCGACCGTGTAGGCGACAAACGAGCCATGACCTGGGCAACCCTCAGCGCCTCTGGAGCCCTCACCCTTTCAGCGCTCTCCCTCGCCATACCCCTGGCAGGGGCTCTATGGCTCTACTTTTTCGCCCACGTCGCCCGCGTGCCAGCCACCGTCGCCTGGGGGCTCGCCCGACAAGCCGTACTAGCAGAAACTGTCGCTGCCCAAGACCGCGGCAAAGCCATGACTGCCCTCGGCGGCGCCCAACGAGCAGGCGCCCTCGCCGGGCCCCTCGCCTCAGCTCTCCTCCTTCTCTGGCTCCCCCTCTGGACAGTCTTCCTCTTCGCCCTCGCCCTCGTCGTCGCAGCCACCCTCTGCCTACGCATCCGCAAACTCAACCAACGTTTCGACACCGCCACCAGCACAGCCCGCTCAAACCGCACCGAAGAAGACCTCGCCCTAGCCGTCCGCTGGCCCGCCGTCTGGGTCGCAGGCCTCGGCATCATCACCCTCGCCATGAGCCGAGTAACCCAACCCATCGTCGCCGCCCTCTGGGGCCTGCACCTAGGGTGGAGCGACTCCCAGATCGCCCTAGCCATCGCCCTGGGATCAGCCCTCGAAATGGTCCTCATGGTCCCCGGAGGCTACCTCAAAGACCGAGTAGGACGCTCCGCCGTCCTCGCCCTCTGCCTCAGCATCTTCGGCGCCGGCTTCATCCTCGTGCCCCTACTGCCCACCAGCGCCGGCTTCATCGCGGGTCTTGCCCTCATGGCCATCGGCAACGGCTTCGGCGCCGGCATCAACATGACTATCGGCGCCGACCTCTCCCCCAACGTCGGGCGCGCCAAATTCCTCTCCATCTGGTCCATGTTCTCCCAGGTCGCCATCGTCGCAGGGCCCCTGGCAGTCTCTGGCATCATGCTGATCTCTTCACTCCCGGTGGCCTTTACCGTCATCGGCTCTAGCGCCCTGGGCGGAGCTATCTGGGCGCTCGCGACCCAGCCCATTACAAAGCTACCTACGGGGAAAAAAGCAGATAAGGGGCATGGCGAAGCGCCACGCCCGCGACCCTCTTGATCCTCGCGCTGGGGCGCTCGGACCAATTCACGCCAGCCCCGAGCCAGCGGGCGTATGGCGCTCCCCCCTGCCCCTCCGGTCCGCCCGATTCACGCCAGCCCCAGCCAGTCGGCTTTCAGCGGGTCTTCCCCCGTCCCTCCTCTTTCTGAACCAGCGGGTCTTCCCCACCCAAACCTTTAAACTGGACACATGACCTTTTTCCCCCGCGCCGGTGCCCACCCTTTCTCAGCCGACCAGCTAGCAACCCTTGACCAGCTCGTCCCCTACAACCCCGCTGACTCCCTGCAGGCGGTCTCCAAGCTCCGGGCTCAGGGCATCAGCGCCGAGGACTCATCAGCCCTGCTGACCCAGGCCCGTCTTCGCACGCTGGGGGTTACCAAGTTCGGGGAAGAAGCCTCGCACATGCTTTTCACCGAGGCCGGCTATGAGCAGGCAACCCGCGCCGCCGTCGCCAACCACCACGCCGCCCGCTTCGTCGAGGCCGGGCTTACCTCAGTTGCTGATTTAGGCTGCGGCCTGGGGGCAGACTCCCTCGCCTTTGCCCGCGCAGGGTTAGCGGTGACGTCCGTTGAGCTTGACCCCGCTACAGCAGCCCTCACCGCCCACAATCTCTCCCCCTACCCGTCCGCCCAGGTACTCGTGGGCAATGTGGAAGACATTGAGCTCGAAAAACTCACCACCGTAACCGGCGAGCGCGTCGCCGCCCTCTGGCTAGACCCAGCCCGCCGGGAGGTTGAAGGCGGCGCAACCACCTCCCGCCTTTTTGACCCCGAAGCCTTCTCCCCGCCTTTTTCCTTCCTGCAGAAACTGGCGGCAACCGGAATTCCTATGGGGGTCAAGCTAGGCCCGGGCCTGCCCCATGAGGCTATACCGAGCGGGGTGGAGGCCGAGTGGGTCAGCCATGGCGGGTCCGTGGTTGAGGTGGTGCTCTGGTTCAATGCCCTAGCCCGCCCCGGGATTGCCCGGTCAGCTACAGTGCTGGGGGCGGACGCCACCGACCGGCAGGTGCTGGGTGAGGTAAGTGCTCCCCTGGCCGCGTCAGCTGATGAGGAGCCGGTTGAGGTCACTGGGCTGGGTGCTTACCTGGTTGAGCCCGACGGTGCGGTGGTGCGCTCCCACCTGGTGGAAGACTTCGCCCGAGCGATTGGGGCTACCCTGCTTGATGAAAATATCGCCTACCTAACCTCAGACTCCCCCGCCCCTAGCCCGCTAGGCCGGGCCTACCGCGTCCTGGGTACCATGCCCCTCAACGAGAAAAAATTGCGCCGCTGGGTCAAAGAGCAGGGTATTACCACCCTGACCGTCAAAAAGCGGGGAGTCGATGTGATTCCCGAAAAGCTCCGGGCCACCCTACTCGCCGGGGTGAAAAAGAAAAAGGGGACGGCTGGCCGCGAAGCCACCCTGATTCTGACCCGTCTGGGCGAGGGCGCAGCCTCCCAGCGCCTGGCCATCTGGGCCGAACCGGCCTAGTTTATTACGTCTATCTCACCAGTAGCGTCATAGAGTGAGCCGGATTCTTCTGCGCTAGCCCCTGCCCCTAAGATAGAACCAGCACCGCACCGAGACCCTGGAGCCAGCGCATGATTTTTCACCCCTCAGACCAGTCCACGATTGGTGTGGAATGGGAGGTCGCCCTCGTCGACCCCGAAACCCGCGAACTGGTATCCCGCGCAGACGAAGTGCTAGCGCTACTAAAAGAACAGCACCCGCAAGTTCTTGAAGCAGCCCCGGACCGGGCCCATATCACCGGCGAATTTTTGAATAACACCGTTGAACTTGTCACCGGCATCTGCCGAACCCCGGCGGAGGCCGCCGACCAGCTCACCCAGGCCACCGGCGTCCTGAAAGACATCACCGACCAGCTGGGCCTAGCCTTCTTCTCTGCCGGCACCCACCCCTTCTCCCGCGCTCTGGACCAAAAAGTCGTTGATAAGGACCGCTACCTGCGGGTGCTCGACCGCTCCCAGTTCTGGGGCCGCCGTCAAATCATCTACGGGGTGCATGTACACACCGGGGTCAATTCGCGAGATAAGGCCCTGCCGGTGCTCAACGGGCTCACCAACTTCTACCCCCACCTGCTCGCGCTGTCGGCATCCTCCCCCTTCTGGGAAGGGGAAGATACCGGGTTTGCTTCCCAGCGGGCCCAAATTTTCCAGCAGCTACCCACCTCTGGCCTGCCCTTCGCCTTCGAACGCTGGGAAGACTACGAGGACTACCTCAACGACCTGGTAGTCACCGGCGTCATTGATGACCCCAGCGAAAACCGGTGGGACGTTCGCCCCGTACCCAGATACGGCACGGTAGAAATGCGGGCCTACGACGGGCTGGCCTCTATTCGTGACATCACGGCCCTGACCGCCTTTACCCAGTGCCTGGTGGAGTGGTTCTCCCGCCAGCTCGATGCGGGCAAGCGAATTGAGCCTCTCAAGCCCTGGCACGTGCAGGAGAACAAGTGGCGGGCTGCCCGCTACGGCACCGAGGCCATCGTCATTCTCGATAACCAGAACACCGAACGCCTGGTCACCGAAGATACCCTGGGGCTCTTGAACAAGCTAGAAGATATCGCTGCTGACCTGGGATGCTCTACCGAACTGGCTGATGTGGAGCGTATCTGCCTGACCGGGGCGGGCTATCAGCGTCAGCGTCGTGTCGCCGCCGAAAACGGCGGAAACCTGCAGGCTGTGGTGGACGACCTGACCGCACAAGCCCGTCAACTATAAGTACATAAAGAATTATTTAATGGTTCTCCAAGTACATAAAACATCAAGCTTCTGGAATACTGTCCCAACTATTTAGATACGTATACATCATATTTAGATTCCTCGAACTGGGCAGTTGTAGCTATGTGAGATCCGGTCCATCAAATCTGCATTCCTATTCTGATTGGACCACATGGTCAAAAAGTTTCGCAGGCTCACGCTCGCTGCCGGCCCGCTCACTGGTTCGCATACGATTACAAGGTGATTTAGGGTAGCCCCAAGTCAACAGCTTCACCGCGACCCTACTTCATTTAGCCTTACAGATAAGCTCCCAGTAGAAATAGTTAGTCATAATACATCTCTTCTATTTTGACACAAGTATAATTGTGATGTTGGAAAATTTAGGAATTTCTTGGGGTGAACGTGACAAGATCCAAAACAGTTCTGTTATCTATATCTTTATTGCTCATTGAACTGATAGCAGGTATCCAAATTTATGTAATTTCATTAATTACACCTGAAATTGGAGCAGACCTAGGAGCACAAAACTATTTTGGATTAATTACCACAGCCTCCCTGGCAGCTTCATTCATTACCATCCCCCTTGCGCCCATAGCGCTGATGCGCTGGAAATCTTCATCCATACTATTCATGGGCACTTTGATTACAATTCTAGGAAATATATCCAGCGCAGTCGCACAAGACATTTTGGTTTTTGCTGCCGGTCGTATACTATCGGGGCTAGCCGCCGGTCTGCTCGGTGCAGTGTCTTTAGCAGCAATTGTAAAACACCTCGAAAAACGATGGCGACAGATGGTACTAGCCGGATACTCTGCTATGTGGGTACTGTCATCAATCATTGGCCCTCTTTATGCTGGTCTTATATCAGAAACAATGAGCTGGCGTTGGGCACTTGTCCTATATCTCCCATTTCTCTTAGCATCTCGCACTTTAGTAGCAATAAGTCTTCCCGAAGAGCCTCAAGGCGATTCATTTGATTTACTGGCCGCAGGGAAAACTATTAAAATTTCTCTAATTTTATGTATATCTGTATTTATAATATCAATATCTAGCGGCTCTAATTATACCTGGATGTTTTTAACTATCGGAATTATAGGAGTTTTCTTTTCCGCCCAAAAGCTACTTCCCACAGGAGTTTTTACGCTACGAAAGGGGCGCACCTCCGCGGTCCTCTTGAAGTTTTTACTAACGGGCATCTACCTAGGAGCAGATTCAGTTATTGCAATTGCAATAACACACCGATTCGAGAATCCTGTTCCAATTATTTCTGCAACTTTAATGGCTTCAGGCCTCGCGTGGGCCCTAACAGGGATGCGGACTGGAGCGAAACCAGCAACAGGAAATAAATTTATACGACGGGGAATTATTGGAGTCAGTTCCCTCTGCATAGGTTTTATTGGAATTGGATATATCTTAATTTCCGTTCCGCCAAGTGCAATTTTTTCACTTATTTGCTACTCTGGATTAACAGGAATTGGTATCGGTTTTATATACCTGGATATAATGAATATGTTATTTGACGAATCATCAGATGACGGTTTAACGAATTCTGAAATGGCAACCGCTTCTGTGCTGAGCGAATCTATCGCATCTACCACATTTATTGCAACATTAGGTGCTTTAATATCAAAACTAGTCATATCTGAGGCCAGCTACGAATACGGTATATTATTTTTAATTCTAAGTGCAGCAGCCCTTACTTTGCTAGTCCCCCTTAAAAGGGCAGTTGCAACTGAAAAGTAAAATTTTTATATCAGATACTAGTTTCATTACAAAAATTAGCCAACCTAATTACAAGAAAGAGGCTTATTCATAAGAGCAAGTGCAACATGCCCACTGCGAAGCTGTTGGCTCGGGACTGGCGTGAATCACCTCGTGAGCGAAGCGAACCAGGTGAGAAGGTCGGCAGCGAGCGTAAGCATGTGTAACCCCTATGAATAAGCCTCAAAGTTTACTAAGACGCGAAGACTGCCTTCTCTTAAAATTGAGGTTTGAGGGGAAGCTATCTGGAAGGTTAAAGTGAAATCTTAGTAACAGGCAGGGACGAGTCTACCGTGAAGTCAATTCCCGACGGCTCCCGCCCCTCAGATACTAGACGGGCGCCCAGAGCCGCCACCATGGCCCCGTTATCGGTGCACAGGCTCAGCTGGGGAATGACCAGCTTGATACCGTGCTCAGCGCAACGCTGGGCAGTCAGCTCACGCAGGCGGGAGTTAGCGGCCACTCCCCCGCCCAACAGCAGGGTGGTGATACCGCGTTCAGTGCAGGCCAGCATAGCTTTCTTGGTAATAACGTCGACCACAGCTTCCTGGAAAGAAGCTGCGATATCAGCAACCGGAACCTCTTCACCCCGAGCCTCAAAGCCCTCAACGACGCGGGCAACAGCGGTCTTTAGACCCGAGAAAGAAAAGTCATAGCGGTGGGGACCGGGCTCCTCAGCGGTGCCCATAAACTTGCGGGTCGACAGGCCCCGGGGGAAGGCGAAAGCCGCCCCGTTGCCGTCCGCAGCAACCCGGTCAATCACCGGCCCACCCGGGTAGGGCAGGCCCAGCAGGCGGGCCACCTTGTCGTAGGCTTCACCGGCGGCGTCGTCCAGGGTCGCGCCCAGCAACTCAACATCCCCGGTAATGTCACGCACAACCAGGATTTCGGTGTGCCCGCCGGAGACCAGCAGGGCGCCAATTCCCTCGCTCGGCAGGCCGTCCAGAAAATCAGCGGTGTGCCCCTCAATCCCGCAATCATCGAGCAGGCCCACGCCCACGTGGGCAACCAGGTGGTTGATGCCGTAGAGGGGCTTGCCGGTAGCGGTAGCCAGGGCCTTGGCCGCAGAGACACCCACCATGAGCGCACCGGCCAGGCCGGGGCCTGCGGTTACAGCGATAGCGTCCAGATCGTCCAGGCTGACCTGGGCTTCATCCAGGGCTGCTTGCAGGGCCGGAACCATGGCGTCCAGGTGGGCGCGGGAGGCAATTTCAGGGATGACCCCGCCAAAGCGCACATGCTCGTTCATGGAGGACGAGACGGTGTTGGTCAGCAGGGTTGAGCCCCGCACAATGCCGATACCGGTTTCGTCGCAGGAGGACTCAATACCCAGCACCAGGGGTTCGGTTTTAGCGGTCATGGCTGGTTTCTCCTTGCTAGGCTGTCTGTTGGGTGAGGTCGCGGCGCATGATGAGGGCGTCGACCCCGTCGTTGTAGTAGCGGCGGCGCACATGGATCTGCTGGTAACCGTTTTTCAGGTAGAGGCTCTGGGCCCGGGGGTTGTCGGCGCGTACCTCCAGTAGTATCTGTTCAGCGCCGCGGGCAGCTGCCTCGCGGGCGAGAAAATCGAGTAGGGCCCGCCCGTAACCGCGCCCCTCGTAGGCGGGGGCAACAGCGATGGTTTGCACGTCGGCGGTGTCGGCTACGCTCATGAGCCCGGCATAGCCGATAACCTGCGGACCGGTTTCTGTAGGGATTTCCAGGACAACATACCCCCTGGTTTCGTGGGTGATTTCGGCAAGGAACATGTCCAGGGGCCAGGCATCGGCCGGGAAGAGGTCGAGTTCTAGGGTATGGACGGCTGGGACATCGTGCAGGGTCATTTCCCTGGCTTGGGCTCCGTCGGCCAGACCCGTGGGGAGGTCAGTCAGTAGCATTAGACACTGGCCTTCTTGCGGGCGGCGGGCACCTTGGCATCGGATTCGCGCAGGTAGAGGGCGCTGGTGTCGGTGCTCAGCTGGGCCAGGCCCAGGCGGGCAGCGGCTGCCAGCAGGGCGGCGGCGTCCGGCTGGGTATGCTCAAAGCCGGGCTGGGCATCCAGGGACTCCGGGTAAAGGGAGGTGCCAAAACCGTAGGCTGGCAGGTCGGGAACCTCGCTGGCCGGGCCGACGGTGGGGCCGCTCTCCAGCTGGTAGCCACTATCGGTCAGTTCATAGACAGCCGAGTATATTTCCTTGCGGCGAGCATCTGAAGCGACAAGAAAGCGGGTATGACCGGACGCCCGCGCGGTACCTTCCGCGCGTTCTGCGAGGGCGGTAAGACTCATGATTCCGTAGAGGGGCTTGTTCCAAGCAAAAGCTAGGGAACGAGCGGTGACGATGCCGGCGCGCAGACCGGTAAAGGGCCCAGGACCGGTACCTGTTATTACAGCGTCAATGTCTTGGCCCGTTACTCCGGCTTCAGCCAATACCTCGGTAACGAAGGGAGCCATCACTTCGGCGTGAGAGCGGGTGTCTTCGGTTGACCGTGAAGCGAGCAGGGTTAGGGCTTGCCCGTCCAGGCGCCCCAGGGCGACAGAAGCAATAGCGGATGAATCAAGAGCAAGAATAAGCACCCCACCAGTCTAGCGTGTTTAGGCTCAAAGGCTTGATACTCAGCGTCCCGGGCTCGCGCTCGCTGCTAGCCCGCGGTGCTGCCCAAAGGCCCCTAGGCTCCCCCTACACGAGTCAGATGTTCCGCTAATTCATCCCAAGCATTTTCCCAGCGGGGTCCGCTTCCGATGAGGCGGAGGCGGCGCGGTTCGGGGGCTCCGTCGTCCTCATCGTCTTCTTCCCAGCTTCCGGGTGCGTAGAGGGCGTAGGGGTCTGTTTCGGCCAGGTCTGCGCCTGTCACTCGGGTAAATTCCAGATCGAGAATAGATTCTGAGAGGTGTTCGGCTTTGTCGCGGCCCCATTCGATGACGGTGACGGAGCGGTCAAGGGAGTATTCCAGGTCGAGGTCGTCGAGTTCTTCTGAGCTGGCGAGCCGGTAGGCGTCCACATGAACGAGGTCGGGCCCGCCGGGGCGGGGGCCGTTGGGTAGGTTGGGGTGGACGCGGGAGAGGACGAAGGTGGGTGAGATGACGCCCTCGCGCACTCCGAGTCCTTCGCCGAGGGAGCGGGTGAAGGTAGTTTTGCCAGCGCCTAGTTCTCCGGTGAGAATCAGGACGTCGCCCGCGGTGAGGAGGGGCGCTAGGGCCAGGGCGATGGCGCGGGTGTGCTCGGGGCCGGTGATTTCGAGGTCAAGGACGCGGTCGGTCACGGTTTACTGCTCGCTTTCGGTGTCGCGCTGGCGCCAGGATCCGCCGACGCTGATGCGGGTGACGCGCGGGGAGATGCGGGTGACGATTTCGTAGTTGATGGTTCCAGCCGCTTCTGCCCAGTCGGTGACAGGTGGGTTGTCACCGCTTCCGAAGAGGACGGCGGGGGCACCCAGGAAGCCCGCTGCGGGGTCAGCCAAACCGGGTTCACCGAGGTCTACGACCAGCTGGTCCATGGCAATTCGTCCCACTGCCAGGTAGGTTCGGGCGGGACCGGATGCCGGGTAAATACGGACCGGCCCGCCGGTTGCGACTCGGGGAACGCCGTCCGCGTAGCCGACCGGTACCAGGGCCAGGGTCGTAGGTTTGTCGGTCACGTAGTTGAGGCCGTAGGAGACGCCTTGGCCTGCGGGGACTTCCTTGACTGTGTTGATGAAGGTTTGCAGGTGCATGACCGGCTTAAGCCCCAGGTCAGCGGGGGTCTGCCCGGGCAGGGGTGAAAGACCATAGAGACCGAGGCCCACCCGGACGGCGTCCCGCAGCAGGCCTTCTTCAGCACCGACGGACGCCGCGCTGAAGGTTGCGGGAGTGTTGGCGAGGTGGCGCAGGGTCGGGTGCAGGCCGGCAGAACGCAGGATGTCTAGTGCCCGGTCGAAGGTCTGGGACTGTTCGGCTGTTTCGGTACGTTCTGGTTCGTCAGCTACTGCCAGGTGGGAGAATACCCCGACCACCTGCAGCACCCCGTCCTCTTCGAGCTGGCGGGCGGCGGCGGCGAGCGCCGGTAGTTCACTCATGGTCACGCCGTTGCGGCCTAGGCCGGTATCTACTTTGAGGTGAACCTTGACCGGCTCTTGCTGCCCGCTGTCGCGGTGGGCGCTTGCGATGGCGTCAAGTTCCCAGGTGCTTGAGACGCCCAGTTCGAGGTTGTCCGTGAGGGCTTGGGCAAAGTCGGTTCGGGGGGTGTGGAGCCAGGCAATAATGGGGGCTGTAACGCCACCGGCGCGGAGGGCGCGGGCTTCTTTGACGTGGACGACGCCCAGGTAGTCAGCACCTGCCGCCACCGCTGACCGGGCTACGTCGGGGGCCCCGTGCCCGTAGGCGTCCGCTTTGACCACGGCAATGAGGGCGCGCTGCCCGATGAGGGTTTTGATGCGCCGGACGTTATGTTCAACGGCATCCAGGTCGATGACGGCGAGGCGTTCTGCATCTGTGGGAGCGTCAAGGGGCACGAAGCCGTGGGCGCGGTAGAGGCTGTCGATAGACACGGTGTCATCCTTGGGCGTAGGGTCTTTTCTTCTCTAGCTTAGTTGAGTTTGCCGTTAGCGCACCTGCGCTGACGCCTACAGAGCGCGGGCAGATGTGGCAGGGGTAGAGTAGAGGTGTGAGTTTTTCTTTTCCGCTGCACCTGCATATCTTTTCGCCGCATACCTCTCCCCTGGCCCAACCCGGGTCAGGGGATGCCGGCGGCATGAACGTTTATATTGAACGTTCTTTGGCGGCCCTTCTTGAGGTCAACCCGCAGCTAACAGTGGAAGTTTTTACGCTGGCGACCGACCGGCAGCAGGCTGGGCAGGTACGGTATCACGAGCGGGCTACCGTTACCGCTCTCTACCTACCTGAGGCTGAGGGAGCCCGTAAGGAAGATCTACCTGAGCTGGTTCCGGGGTTTGCTATGGCCGTTCGGGCTATAGCGTCGCGACCACCCCAGTTGATTCACAGCCACTACTGGCTCTCGGGTCTGGCGGCCCTTGCCGCCTACCCGCAGGTACCGCTCGTTCATACAATGCACACCACCGCAGCTGCTAAGAACGCCCGGCTGGGTGAGGGCGAGCGCCCGGAACCCGAGGTGCGTTTGCGGGGCGAGCAGGCATTGGTGCGTAGAGCCGCTGCCCTGGTAGTGAATACAGAGTATGAGGCTACCCAGATGCGCGACTTCTACGGGGCACAAGAATCCCAGCTGGTAACGGTAGCCCCCGGTGTTGACCTTTCTGTTTTCTCCCCGAGCGATGGCCTCCGCCCTCTTCATGAGGGGCAGGACGGCGCAGCCCACCTGGTCTTTGCCGGCCGCCCCCAGCACCTTAAGGGCCCCCATCTGCTGGTTGAAGCCCTCGGCCTACTTCCGGGGGAGCTGGACGTTACCCTCGACATCATTGGGACCTCCGGCACAAGCTATGAGCAGAGTCTCGCTACCCGAGCAGAAGAGCTGGGATTAGGTGACCGCGTCCGCCTGCTTCCCTCGATGACTGCCCCCGACCTCGCCCAGGCTTTCCGAAAGGCCGATATCGTTGCCTGCCCCTCATCCTCAGAAACGTTTGGCCTGGTTGCCCTGGAGGCCTCTGCCTGCGGCACCCCGGTGCTCGCCAGCAAGGTGGACGGGCTCAGGGAGGCAGTAGCTGACGGCGTCACCGGTCTGTTGGTAGCCCAGCGGACGCCCGCCGCCTGGGCGGACGCCATCGAGCAGCTCGTGAAAGACCCGCAGCTTCGACACGCCTTAGGGCAGGCCGGGGCCCGGCGCGCCCACGACTTTACCTGGCAAGCAACAGCCCAGGCCCTTATTCAGCTCTACCAGTCCCTTGCCCGCTCTTAGGAGGAAACCCATGACCTTTTCCATGACCCGCCAAGAATTCGTAGCCTACCTCGATAAATCCCGGATCACCGGGCAGGTAGCAACCGCCCGTGAGAACAACCTCGCCCATATGCAGGGCTTTGTTGAGGGCAACGAGCACCTAGAGTTCGGTGTCAAGTGGACCAGGGACTGGACCGTCGACGATATCTTCGAGCTGATGGCGCGCAGGGTCGGCACCAGCTCCGACCCCAACCACAGGGAGGGCCAAGACACCATCAGCGCTGACCTCTGTATCGACGGTCTCACCGAGTACGCCCACATCTTCGGTGACGCAGTACGGGCGGGCAAAAGCCTGCTCTTTGCTACCGGCCACCCCGCCGGCCTCTTCCCTATCTACGCCCGCCTTGCAGCAGCGGCCAAAGCTCACGGCGCGACCGTCCTGACCATCGAGGAGGGCGACCGCTTTCTTGACGGCGATATCCGCCAAATCTTTGACGTCATTATGTTCGAGCAGTACGGCAACCTGCAGCACACTCACTTCCCCGGCCCTATGCAGCTAGCGCTCGCCCAGCTTCAAGAACAGGGAATTACTCCCAATCTTGTTGTCGCCGATCACGGGCTTGCCGGCTATGCGGCGTCCGCTGGGATTCCGACCATCGGTATCGCTGACTGCAACGACCCCGGGCTGTTCGTCTCCGCCGAACAGGGGCAGATACTCGTTGCGGTGCCCATGGATGATAACGTCACGCCCCACCTCTACGAACCGGTGATCGATTTTATCCTGCATGAAGCTGGACTTACCCGCTAAGAACACTCTGACCAGCACCAACGAGTTACTTTCACCTGAAAGTGTGAAGCATATTTCAGGATATCTACCTGCTCTTAAGCCATCTGACACTGTAGTATTAAAAGCCTAATCGTACAGGTCTGCCCACCTCACTCTCGCACCCGGCGCAGGCACCATCTTTAGGGGAATACACACTAGTGAACGAACAGTACATTGAGGAGCGGTGGGCAGAAACCCGTAACCGCCGCACCTGGCATCCTAAGGTCAAAGCTGCGCTTTACCTAGTCGATATTTTGGCTATTGCGGTGGCTATCACGGTGTCGCATATCGTCAGCTTCGGCTTTCAAAACACCGAAGTTGTATCCCGCACTCCCCTTCCGCTTGGGTATGTGGGAACCGGCATCGTTTTTGGCATGATTTGGTTCTTTGTCTTGTCAATCGCCAATAGCCGCAACATCCGTTACCTGGGCCACGGCGTCGATGAATACCGACTCGTCACTAAAGCGACAACCTACTTCTTCGCGGTCATCGCAATTTTCTCCTACCTGACCAAAATTGATTTTGCCCGCACCTACGTTATGCTGGCCTACCCTATCGGCATTGTTCTGCTTCTCTGCGCCCGCTGGGGCGTCCGCCGCTGGCTCGTTCACTGGCGGTATAAGGGGCGCGCGCTTTCCCGCGTCATGATTATCGGTGACTCAGCCTCGGGCGAGCACCTCTACAAGACCCTCCAGGGGGCCCGCACCTCAGGCCTCTCGCCGGTAGCAGCCTACCTGCCTCGTTCACGTCCGGGCACCCAGCTCGCCGAGGGGGCTATCCCGACCCTGGGCTACTCGCCCGATGCAGCCGAGGTCCTCAAGGTAGTCCGTGAGAACAATATTCACGCGGTAGCTGTCTCCACCGGTCACGGCCTCAACCCCACAGAGCTGCGCCGTCTGGGCTGGGCGCTGGCAGCCGCCCACGTCGCACTCATCATGGCACCTGCCATGACCGATATCGCGGGCCCCCGCATCCATACCCAGCCCCTCAACGGTGTACCCCTGATTCACGTTCACACTCCCCGTATCGAAGGCATGCAGGCCCTGATTAAGCGAGCTATCGACGTTGTAGCCTCAGGCCTGGGCCTGATTTTCCTGGCCCCCCTGCTGGTTCCGGTTGCCCTGCTGGTCAAGAAGGACGGTGGCCCCATCTTCTTCTTACAGGAACGCGTCGGCTACCGCGGCACTCCCTTCCACATGATTAAGTTCCGCTCCATGGTAACCAACGCTGAAGAGCTCAAAAAGGAACTCATGGATCAGAACGAGGGTAACGGGGTGCTCTTCAAGATGGCAGATGACCCCCGTATCACTAAGATTGGCAAGTTCATCCGCAAGTACTCTATCGATGAGCTTCCCCAGCTCTGGAACGTCTTTGTCGGCGATATGTCGCTGGTAGGTCCCCGCCCTCCGCTACCTTCTGAGGTTGAGCAGTACGAAGAGGACGCCTACCGCCGCCTGCTGGTCAAGCCCGGCATTACCGGCCTCTGGCAGGTCTCTGGCCGCTCGAATCTTTCCTGGGAAGAGTCTATTCGCCTAGACCTCTACTATGTTGAGAACTGGTCGGTTATGAGCGATATCGTCATTCTCTTCCGCACCGTCCGCGCGGTCTTCGCCAAGGACGGCGCCTACTAGAACTCGTATGTAAGAAGGCCGGTTACCGTTAGGGTAACCGGCCTTTGGTATAGGCTCTACCGCTCAAGGAATATGGCAACGGCCTCTGGGATCTTCTGGGCCACCAGGGTAGGTGGCGTGGGGCCAGAAATCCCTGCTCCGTGCACCAGGCCTGCTGCTAACTGCTGGACCCGGACGGCCGCCCCCGCTAACCTGGCGTAGTCAGTTGAGAGGGCACCGGGCTTGGATTCTTCTGCCTGATAGCGGGCAAGAAGAGCCCCCAGAATACCGGTAAGAGTATCCCCGCTACCGGCGGTGGCCAGCCAGTGGTTCTCGCTGGTTATCTGAAAGAGCTCACCGGTGGGTGCAGCTAGGATAGTCACACTGCCCTTAAGCAGAACAGTTGCCCCCGTTACCTGAGCCAGTAGGCGGGCAAAGCGGTACAGGTCAGCTTCGACCTGCTCCCGACTGGGTGGCTCGGTGAGCTCGGGATCAAGGGCATGGAGTGCGGACGGTACCAGAGCCAGAAGCCAGGTCAGGGCATCGACCAGCTCGCCGGCATGAGGCGTCAGAATATGGTGTGCCGTCAGCTCTAGCCCATCAGCCACCAGCCGGGCAGCTAGGGATACTGCCCCTGCGTCAATAACGGCCGGCTGCCCTCCCGCAAGGACGGCCAGGGCTTCAGCTTCTCGCGCTTCGCCGGCAATGCCTGAGCCAAGAGCCCAGGCATCTACGTGTAGATTCTCGGCTTCGCTCACGCTGCATACAGCTTCAGGCACTGCCAGCTGTACCTGGAAGTTCAGGGAGGACGTTCCAGCAAACCGAACCATGCCGACCCCGGTATTGACGGCAGCCCGGGCAGACATGAGGGCAGCACCCGGGTAGGTATCGCTCCCGGTCAGCAGGCCTAACACCCCGCGGGTGTACTTATGAGAGGAAGAAGTAGGGCAAGTGACATATTGTTCGACGTCCCCGTGGGTCAATTCTTTAGCGCTAGCCACTCTAGTTCCCCTCTTCTACCGGGCGAGCTAACAGCAGCCCCCGGGCAGAGGGATCTAAACGCAGCAGGGTCAACAGGTCACTGTCGCTCAGGTGTTCTGCCACAACGGTTGCGGTAGCTATAGGTTCATCATGGCTCATCGTGAGGTGCCAGCGATTAATTCCTAGTTCCGCTGCACGCCGAGCTACGGTGCCCTGTGCGACCAGGTAGGGAGCGCCGTCCGCGTCCTTCTCCACCCAGCAATCCTGCCAGTTCAAACCGGCAGGGGCCCGCAGGGCCTTGGCAGCGGCCTCCTTAGCCGCAAAGCGGGCGGCTAGGGAGCGGACGGGCAACTCCCACTCCCCCGGTGCAAAGAGCCGCTCCCGTAGAGCTGGGGTACGTTCTAAGAGCTCAGCGAACCGATCTATATTGACCACGTCAGTACCGGTACCAATAATCATAGGCTCTCTCTTCGCTCCTTCTAAAGCATCTTTCTCTTGCCCATTCTACGGCCCTGTCTATCAGTTTAAAGAGCGAACCCCGCACCCTAGCGGGTACGGGGTTCCTATCTCTCTTGCATAAAGAGGCTTTACTCGACGGTTACTGACTTAGCCAGGTTACGGGGCTGGTCAACGTCGTAGCCCTTAGCGTGGGCCACTGAGCAGGCAAAGATCTGCAGGGGCACAGTGGAGAGCAGGGGCTGGAGCAGGCTGGGTGAGGCGGGGATGCGGATGATGTGATCTGCATGTTCCTCAACAGCGGTATCGCCCTCTTCTGCGATAACGATGGTCACTGCACCGCGAGCGCGGACTTCCTGGATGTTAGAAACAACCTTGGAGTGCAGGGAGTCGCGGCCGTTGGGTGAGGGGACGATGACGAAGATGGGCTGGCCTTCTTCGACAAGGGCGATGGGGCCGTGCTTGA
Organism: Rothia nasimurium; assembly: GCF_042660305.1. NCBI lineage: Bacteria > Bacillati > Actinomycetota > Actinomycetes > Micrococcales > Micrococcaceae > Rothia > Rothia nasimurium. The sequence goes on along the minus strand of NZ_JBHSTW010000024.1, from coordinate 4,090 downwards.
GCTCGCCAGCTGCGAAGCCTTCGGCGTGCAGGTAGGCGATTTCCTTGAGCTTCAGGGCGCCTTCCATAGCTACGGGGAAGCCAACGTGGCGGCCCAGGAAGAGCACGGACTTGGCGTCCTTCATAGAGGTGCCGAGGTCCTTGACCTGCTGTTCGTTGTCGATAACGGCCTGAATCTTTTCGGGCATCTTCTGCAGTTCTTCAAGGATGGTACGGATTTCATCCTTGTACATGTTGCCGCGCAGCTGGGCCAGGTAGAGGCCGAGCAGGTAGGCAGCAGCGATCTGTGAGAGGAAGGCCTTGGTGGATGCAACCGCAATCTCGGGGCCCGCGTGGGTGTAGAGCGCTGCATCGGATTCACGGGGTAGGGTTGAGCCGTTGGTGTTACAGATTGAAACAACCTTGGCGCCCTGTTCCTGGGCGTGGCGCACTGCCATGAGGGTGTCCATGGTTTCGCCGGACTGGGAGAGGGCAACAACCAGGGTCTTCTCGTCTACGATGGGGTCGCGGTAGCGGAACTCGTGGGCCAGCTCAACCTCGGTGGGGATGCGGCACCAGTGCTCGATAGCGTAGCGGGCTACCTGGCCAGCGTAGGCAGCGGTACCACAGGCGACAACGATGATCTTGTTGACGGAACGCAGGGTGGCGTCGTCAATCTTAAGTTCGTCGAGGGTCAGGTTACCCTTTTCGTCCAGGCGGCCCAGCAGGGTATCGCGCACGGCTGCGGGCTGCTCGTGGATTTCCTTCTCCATGAAGGAGTCGTAGCCACCCTTTTCAACAGCAGCGGCGTCCCACTCGATAGTGAATTCCTTGCCGTTGGCGGGGAAACCTTCGAAATCGATGATGGAGTAGTCGCTACCGGTGATGGTAACGATCTGGTCCTGGCCCATTTCGACTGCTTTCTTGGTGTAGTCGATGAAGCCAGAAACGTCTGAGCCCAGGAAGTTTTCGTTTTCGCCCAGGCCGATGACCAGGGGCGAGTTACGACGGGTTGCTACAACACGATCGGGGTGGTCAACGTGGATGACCAGGATGGTGAAAGCGCCTTCGAGGCGGTTTGAGGCCTGGCGGACAGCTTCGGTGAGGTCCTTATTCTCCAGCTTGTTGTAGATGGAGGCAATCAGGTTAGCTGCAATTTCGGTGTCGGTCTGTGATTTGAACTCACAGCCTTCTTCAACCAGTTCTGCACGCAGCTCTGCGAAGTTTTCGATAATGCCGTTGTGCACAACTGCCAGGCGGCCGTTGTCAACAACGTGCGGGTGAGCGTTATTGTCGGTGGGGCCACCGTGGGTAGCCCAGCGGGTGTGACCGATACCGATCGATGAGGCAGGCAGCGGGTTAGCTTCTACTTCGGCTTCGAGATTAGCGAGCTTGCCTGACTTCTTACGCAATTCGATGCCGTTATCACCAATCAGGGCAACACCGGCTGAGTCGTAGCCGCGGTATTCCTGGCGGCGGAGACCTTCAAGAACCACATCGTATGCGGTATGGTCAAAATTCTTACCGTCTGCGGCAGTGCCGAGACTTACGTATCCTACGATTCCACACATGCCTTCATCTTACATCTAAGAATTCGCTGACCCATTGCTGTCTTCGCCACAGTGTCGCAACCTGTTGCCTCTCTATAGACCTCTGTCATATTAGGTGCTCTTTCTTCTGACCTCTAGACTGATGTAAATGAGCATGTCTGCGCTTTCTTCTAAATACTCTCCTTTTACCGAGCTAGACCGGGACACCTGGTCGCGTCTCGCTAGCGAGATTTCAGTTCCGCTGACGGAGGACGAGCTACAGCAGCTTCGCGGTCTGGGCGAGACCATTGACCTAGATGAGGTGGCTCAGGTTTATCTTCCTATTTCTCGACTGCTCAACCTCTACGTCAATGCAGCCGCGAGCGCTAACCACATGACGAACGACTTTTTAGGCCTTCAAGGCCAGAAAGTCCCTTTTATTATCGGTGTGGCAGGGTCAGTAGCTGTCGGCAAGTCCACTACCGCGCGCGTCCTGCAGGAGCTTCTCCGGCGCTGGCCCTCAACCCCGAACGTCCAGCTAGTGACGACCGATGGCTTCCTCTACCCCAATGCCGAGTTAGAACGCCGGGGGCTTATGGGACGCAAGGGTTTCCCAGAGTCCTACGACCGCCGTGCCCTCTTGAGGTTTGTGTCAGAAGTGAAGTCAGGTGCTCCCCTCGTCACCGCCCCTAAGTATTCCCACCTCTACTACGACATCGTAGAGGGTGAGCGCATTGAGGTTACCAGCCCCGACGTTCTCATTGTCGAGGGCTTAAATGTATTAGCCCCAGCCAAGCTTGATAGCGAGAAAAGCTCAGCCCTGAGCCTGGCTGACTTCTTTGATTTCTCTATCTACGTTGATGCCTCCACACGGGACATCGAACACTGGTATGTGCAGCGGTTTTTGAAGCTGCAACGGTCAGCTTTTACCAACCCCAACTCCTACTTCAAACGGTATGCCGATTTATCGGAGGACGCAGCGGTTGAGCTAGCTTTGAGTATTTGGCGCTCTATCAACGAACCTAACCTGCGAGAGAATGTGCGCCCCACACGTGGGCGAGCCCGACTGATCTTGAAGAAGTCCCATGATCACAAGATTCGTAAGGTTCTGCTACGGAAGAACTAGGTATGCGCTCTTATCTTTCACACTTTTCATTGGCTTTAGCGGGTAGCCTCATGGCTCTGTCGCTGACCGCCTGCAGTCAGAGCACATCCACTGAGCCGGACGCCGCCCCGTCGTCTGCCAGCTCAGTGGCGGCTTCCATTCCTCAGCAGGTAGCTTCTTCGAGCGCACCACCTTCTTCTAGCGCGAGCGCTGAGTCAGCTGCCCCTAGCCAGGCTGCCACGCGCCGTCCTGCCGATATTGAGTCGGCATCATCGATGACGGTTCTCGTCAATAAGCACAATCCTCTCTCCCCTCTCACCTACGCTCCTGATGATTTACAGCCGTTTGGCTCCGTCCTGCTTCGTGCCGAGGCAGCGCAAGCAGCGCACCGCATGTTTGCTGACGCTTCGGCAGTTGGTGCCCCCATGGTGGCCCTCAGCGGCTACCGGTCGTATGAGACCCAGCAGGGAACCTACGCCAGCTGGGCTGCCCAGTACGGTACAGATCAGGCAGACGTGGCTTCTGCCCGCCCCGGTTATTCGGAACATCAAACGGGTCTTGCCCTCGATATCGGAACCGGTGGCGCCTGCGACCTCCAGCCCTGCTTCAAGGACACGGCAGCTGCCCTGTGGGCAGCCGAGAACGCCCACCGCTATGGCTTTGTAGTGCGCTACCCCTGGTGGCACCACGAAACCACCGGCTACTGGTATGAGTCCTGGCATTTGCGCTATATCGGTGTTGACGAAGCCACCGCACTGAAGGAATCCGGGTTTGAAACGCTAGAAGATTTCTGGGGTACGGGGCCCGCCCCCACCTACCAAGAAACGGGTACCTAGTGAGGGGTTGACGGTCGGTAACCTACAAATTTTTAGCATAAGCTGGCAGGCTACCCTAGCCTGTGAGTAAACCCACTGGTTTACAGCGAAAATTTCAGCTCAGATTGGTGTTCACCGCTGGCAGAAACCGCTATTCTTGAACTCATGCTTAGTGGTTTTAAAGATTTCATCACCCGCGGTAACGTCATCGACCTCGCAGTCGGTCTGATCATTGGTACCGCCTTTACTGCAGTAGTTAACTCTCTCGTTGAGTCCGTCATGATGCCCGCCATCGCGATGCTGACCGGTGGAGATATCTCCTTCGATCAGTGGCTAGCATTCGGCGACGTCAAAATCGGTGTCTTCCTGACCGCAGTTGTTAACTTCCTCATCGTTGCAGCAGCCCTGTACTTCTGCATCGTTATGCCCATCAACAAGTTCAACGAGCGTCGTGCTGCCAAGCTCGACCTTGAAGAAAAGGTTGAGGAAGAGGATCCCCAGGTTGCTCTGCTGAAGGAAATCCGCGACGCTCTGACCGTCAAGTAATTTTCTATCCTTTGATAGAGAAAGCCCCGGTAGTTACTGAACTGCTCCCCATAAGTTGGACTACTAAAAAACAGTCACCAACTAATGGGGAGCATCTCCTATGCGAGCACGAAGCTC
>NZ_JBHSTW010000023.1:0-17050 GCF_042660305.1 Rothia nasimurium | reverse complement strand
GAGCTTCGTGCTCGCATAGGAGATGCTCCCCATTAGTTGGTGACTGTTTTTTAGTAGTCCAACTTATGGGGAGCAGTTCACTCTTCCAGAGCGGCGGGGTTTTCGTTGCGGTTTTCAGTGAGCGTGTAATGCCAGAACCAGGTTGCTTTTACTGGGCGTCCTTCTGCGGTTCCTGCTCGGCCTCTGCCGGTTCGGGGGCCTTGCGGATGGTTGCCTCAAATTCTTCGGGGGACTCCACGCGCAGGCCGTAGCGCTGCTCGCCCTTTTCTGCGCGGATCGCTTCGATACGCTCGTTGGTGGCGGGGGGCTCGGGGGCCTTGCGGATCATCTGCTCAAATTCTTCAGGGGACTCCACGCGCAGACCGAACTTACCGGCGGCCTTCGAGCCGTCGCGGTTGGTTTCAGCGGGAGGGGTGAAGACGGGGGCGGACGGACGCTGCTCGGCTGCCGGTGCCTGGTCCTGCTTCTGGTCGGCCGGGTTAAATCCAGGCAGGAAGGGCTCGGGGGCCTGCTCCTGCTTGGGTGCAGGGGCTGAGGGGTCAAACCATTGGGGGGCCTGCTGACCGTTCTGGGCCCCTTGGCCATTCTGCACCTGCTGGCTGCTGGGGGCGCCCTGGGGCTGCTGGGCCGAATAGCCCTGAGGGTTGGCCTGGCTCATGCCGGGGTGTACATAGGGGCTTGAGGTCTGCCCGTTCTGGGCAAAGGGGTGGGTGCCGGGGCCGTGCACGCCGCTGTGGGTGCCACCAGGCTGGACGGTCACGCGCAGCAGATGGCGGGCAGCCTGGGCAGTGGCAGGAATAGCCATCAGGTCAAAGCGCTGGGGCAGCATCTGGGTGCGAGTACGGATACCGCGGCCCTTGGTGCGGGAAGCAACGATAATTGCGTAAATCATGCAAAAGGCAATAGCCAGGGGCACAATGCTCAGGAAGTTGGCCAGAATCGAGGTCTGGGTGATCACGGCATTGAAGAGGGCGACAAGGGCACCGAGGCTTAGACCCTGGAAGACGCCTGCTAGGGCAGCTCGTGGGTAGGTAGCCTGACCGGTCACATAATCAACCTGCTGCACATCGTGCCCTACCACGTACAGGGAGTGTACGGGGAACTTCTGGCTGGCCAGAAACTCGATAGCCTTGTTGACCTCTTTGCGGTCGGTGAAGGTGGCTACCAGCTCACCGGGAGGTAGGTGGGTGCCATCTGCCATGGCCAGGGCGGGAGGTGCTTTGAGTTGATCCATGCTCCTATTTTTTCGCAAAGTTCACTGAGTTTGCGGGGAGCACGCCGAGGTATCGCCATAGGTGAACTAAGTAGGGTTATTCTCACTCTGCTGGCAACCGGTGGCAGCTGCGGGCTGGGGCGAGTACCCTTGATAACTGTGAGTAGCGTACCGAACAAGATTTTTATCGCCCGTCTGCTGGGCCTTGACGTTTTTGACCCCCACGGTGACCGCCTGGGCCGTCTGCGCGATGTGGTTGTGCTCAAAAGCGGTTTTACCCAGTTCAATGCGGTGGGGTCCTTGGCAAAACTCAAAGAACCGGTTGTGGTGGGTATCGTCATCGAAATCCTGGGCAAGAAGCGTATTTTTGTTCCCATGACTCGTGTGACCAGTATCGACTCCACCCAGGTGATTCTGACAGGCCTGGTGAATCTGCGCCGCTTTGAGCAGCGCGGCTCTGAGGCTCTGGTGGTCGGTGAGCTTTTTGACCGCAAGGTACAGCTACGTGACGGGTCGGGTAGGGCTCAGATTGAGGACGTTGCGATGGAGCAGCGCCGCAACGGCGACTGGTTTATCTCTGAGCTCTTTATTTCGCGCGGCCACACCAGCCTGATGCGCCGCCGCAAGGAAACCCTGATTGTGGACTGGGACGAGGTCATTCTCTCCACAGATTTTGAGCCGCAGGCTGCAACCGCGTTTGTGGCAAGCCACGAAGACTCCAACCCCGCTGACCTGGCAGACGCTATTCACGAGATGCCCGATAAGCGCATGGTGGAAGTGGCCCAGGAGCTCCAAGACGAGCGTCTGGCAGACGTGCTCCAGGAACTGCCCGAAGAAGACCAGGTACAGATTCTCTCCCACCTAGAGGTGGAGCGAGCGGTCAACGTTCTGGAAGAGATGGAGCCGGACGACGCCGCCGACCTTCTGGGTGAGCTGTCAGATACCCAGCGCGAAGAGCTGCTGACCCTCATGGACCCCGAAGATTCGGACGACGTCCGCCGCCTGCTCGAATACGAGGAAGGAACTGCCGGTTCACTTATGAACCCGGTGCCCATCATCCTTTCCCCCGAAGCCACCGTGGCTGAAGCCCTGGCCCATATTCGCCAGGAAGAAATTTCCCCGGCCATGGCAGCAGCGGTCATGGTCACGCGTCCGCCCCTTGAAACCCCCACCGGCAAGTACCTGGGCATTGTGCACATGCAGCGTCTGCTCCGGCACTCCCCCAGCGAGCAGGTAGGCAACATCATCGACACCTCCATTGAGCCGGTCACCGACGCCGCCAGTATTGAAGAGGTCACCCGCGTGCTGGCAACCTACGACCTCACCATCATTCCGGTGGTCAACGACCACGACCGCCTGGTTGGAGCGGTCACGGTGGATGACGTGCTCGATGAAATGTTGCCCGATGACTGGCGCACCTATGACGATGGAACCCCAATTCGAAAGGTAGGCCGCCGCTTTGAGTGATGCACGTGAGCGCAACGATTCAGCGCAGACGCTAGGGACCCCGCAGCAGAAAAAGCGCCGCCCCCTCTTTCAGCTAAGCCCCAACCCCGATGCCTTCGGTCAGATGACCGAGAAAATCGCGCGTTTTATGGGTACCCCGCAGTTTCTGCTGTGGATGACGATTTTCTGTGCGGTGTGGCTGGGCTGGAATACCCTGGCACCTGAGGAATTACAGTTTGATCCCCGGGCCCTGAACTTTACCCTGCTGACCCTGATGCTGTCTTTGCAGGCCTCTTATGCTGCGCCCCTGCTGCTGCTGGCACAGAACCGCCAGGACGACCGTGACCGTGTGGTTGCCCGCCAGGACAGGCAGCGCGACCAGCGCAACCTGGAGGAAACCGAGTATCTGACCCGCGAGATTGCCTCCCTACGTATTACCCTGCGCGAGGTCGCCACCCGTGACTTCGTACGCGGCGAGATGCGTGACATCATGGAGGAACTAGCTGAGGTGCAGCGCCGCCAGGAGGAGCTCTTCGCCCGCGCTGAGGCCCTAGCAGCTAAGGCGAATGAGCTGGAGGCACCCGAAGAAACTAAGCCCTTCGACCCCAATGCTACCCAGCCTGTGACCAGCGCCTTCGATGTGCTGAGCGATGACCACCCGAAAATGCGTAAGAAGAAGAAGGTAAAGGACATCGACCGCTCGTTTGAGTAGGCGATTTACCCCATGCAGACATCACATCTGAATGAGGAGCTGCTTGCAGCTCTTGCAACCGTTATTGACCCTGAGCTGCGCCAGCCCATCACCGAGTTGGGTATGGTCGACCGGGCTGAGCTGACCGGTTCGGTCGCCGATATCAGGGTGCTCCTGACCATTGAGGGCTGCCCCCTGCGTTCGACGATTGAGGCGGACGTCCGCGCCGCGGTCTCTGCCCTGGAGCAGGTGAGCGAAGTGCAGCTTGAGATCGGTTATATGAGCCCGGATCAGCGTGCGACTCTGCGCCAGCGTCTTGGACACACCAAGCAGAACCCTTTTACTGCCCCCGGCTCACTGACCCGTATCTTTGCGGTAGCTTCGGGTAAGGGCGGGGTTGGCAAGTCCTCTGCGACCGCTAACCTGGCAGCGGCCTGTGCCTCCATGGGTTTGAGCGTTGGCATTATTGACGCCGATGTGCACGGGTTCTCGATTCCCGGGCTGCTGGGCATTACCGCTGGCCCTACCCGCATGGACGACATGATTATTCCACCGGTGGTTGAGGCCCCGTCAGGTGACGGTGTCATCAAGGTAATTTCTATAGGTATGTTCGTGAAGCCAGACCAGCCGGTCGCCTGGCGCGGCCCTATGCTGCACCGGGCTCTGGAGCAGTTCCTCACCGACGTGCACTTTGGTCACTTGGATGTGCTCTTCCTCGATCTGCCCCCGGGCACCGGCGATATCGCGATTTCAATGGCCCAGCTGCTGCCCCACGCCGAGATTCTTCTGGTCTCAACCCCGCAGCTGGCCGCCGTGGACGTGGCCCAGCGGGCCGGAACCCTCAGCCTGCAGACCGAGCAGAAGGTGATTGGGGCGCTAGAAAATATGGCCGCCATGCAGCTGCCGGACGGCACCACCCTGCCCCTCTTCGGAGAAGGGGGTGGGGCCGTCCTCACCGAGTCCCTGGGCAGGGCCCTGGGCTACGAGGTGCCCCTACTGGGGTCGGTACCGCTCGAGGTTGCCCTGCGCGAGGGCGGGGACGCCGGCACCCCGGTGGTCTGGGGTGCGCCCGAGACCGCTGCGGCGCAGGAACTGGTCAAAACCGCCCAGGCCCTGACCCACCGTCCGCGCGGGCTAGCGGGAGCCCCCCTGCCCTTCACCGTCTAGCCCGGCCCAAGGGGACCGCAAAACTTCAAAAGGACCGCATAATATGCGGTCCTTTTTTGAAAATCAGGTCCCCTTGGCGGGAGAAAGAGTTTAGGTGGCCTCAGTATCGAAGGGGGCCCAGGCGCCGCGGGGCAGGCGCACACTCACAGAGGGAGCCGGTGCAGCTGCCGCCTTTTCTTCAAGTTCCTTGCGGCGCTCTTCGTCGTCCTCAGCAAAAGCCTCGCGCACAATGACGCGGGGATCGTACTGGCGGGGGTCGTACTGGCGCCAGTTAATATCGCCCAAGTCGGGGCCGAGAGTTTCTTTGAGGTCGTCCTTAGCGTCAAAGGCCATACGGCGAACCCACTTGATAAAGTCTTTGAGCTGCTGGGCATATTCGGGCATGCGTTCTGGCCCGATGACAACAAACACCAGGATCGCTAGAACGATAAATTCGAGGCCGCTAATTCCAAACACACAAAGAGATTACCAGCTCAGCCCGAGTGTTCGCCCATAAAACGAGCGGGGTTGATTAAGATGTTTCCAGAATCATTCCCGCGCGCACTCATGTGAAGGTGAAGTACTAGGTGAATACTCAGGAACAGGCTCGAAGCTGGGTTTATGCTGAAGAGTTCCCGTTGGAGGCTCCGGCGGTGGCTTCTGCCCGGGCTGGGGCCGAGCGGTTGGACGCCGCCCCCGTCGCCCCGTCGGTAGCTTCCCTGCTTACGGTGCTCGCGGCAGCTACCAAGGCCCAACACGCTGTAGAAATCGGTTGCGGTGCCGGAGTTGCTACGGCTGCCCTGCTCACGGGTCTGGCCCCCGGTGCGGCGCTCACCGCCATCGATATCGATGCCACCCGCTGCCAGGCAACTCGCACGCTGCTGGCAGCTGCCGGTCTTGATAAGAGCCACCGGGTGCGCGTCATCACCGGCGATGCTGCCGAGGTACTCCCCCGCCTCTCAGCAGCCTCCTACGATCTGGCCTTTATTGACGCCGGTAGCCAGCTGGCTGAACAGCTGGTCTACGATACGCTGGCCCTCCTAGAACCTGGCGGGCTCCTGATTCTGCATGACCCGCTGGTGGGCGGCGCTGTTGCGAACCCTACAGCCCGCGATGCCGTGACCGTTTCGGTACGCTCTGTCTTACACGAGGTAGCGGCCTGTACCGCCGATGTTTTTGTCTCCCTTGTACACGCGGGTGAGGGTCTCTACCTGGTCTACAAACGCTAAAGCCCCCGCCCCAAACCGGTGGGGTTCGGAGCAGGGGCCGGGCTTAGAGCCGAAGCCTAGACGTTTTCAACGCACTTGCGGATTGCCTCGACTTCTTCTTCGGTGATATCAAGAACCAGGCGGCCGCCACCTTCAACGGGAATGCGCATGACGATGCTGCGCCCTTCGCGCACGATTTCGAGGGGGCCGTCGCCGGTGCGTGGTTTCTGAGCTGCCATCTTGGTTCTCCTTCAACGAGGGTTGGTCTGCGGTTTCTCGGCTTCTGTTGCCGGTCTCACCTTCTTTTAATCATAGTGCTTAGTGGCTCACTTCTGGCGTTTTTGGGTGGAAACTTACAAGTTTAGGGCGGGTAGTCCCCGCCGCCGGGTAGCTGCTTCCAGTGCCAGAGCCAGCCGACCCAGCCAAACTGCAGGGTTGCTCCGCTGATAATCAGCAGCCAGCGGTAGGCCCGCGAAGCGGACAGGGCCACGAGGGGCAGCAGGAGCGGGAAGAGGGGCAGCAGCAGGCGGAAAGTGGAGGACTGCGGGTTGAAGAAGGCCAGCATATACACCGCGTAGGCAGCACACCAGGTGATGAGCGCCGGGTGAAGCACCCGCCGGGTCACGGGAGCCAGCAGGGCCAGCAGGTAGGCGCCCAGTAGCAGGATAAGGACGAGGGGTCCTCTCCCCTGCCCCAGGTAGAGCTGGCTCTGGGTGTACCAGGGCATAAAGGGCAGCACGTGCTCCCCGCCAGCTCTCCACGCGGCCTCGGTCGCGGTGTAGGCGTCGATACGCCCGGTGGACGCCCAGGCGATGGCCGGGTGGATAAAGGCGAAAGCACATACGGCCAGGGCAGAGGCCAGCTGCGGGGCGGTCGCTTTCAAGGCGCTCAGCAGGTTCTCAGCACGGGCCTGCTGAACCCAGCACACAAACCACCAGATGCCAACCACGGCTCCCAGGGGCACGCCCACAGGGCGGGACAGGGCCGCCCCAAGGGCCGGAAGAAGCAGAAGCACATAGCGTTGCTGCACCAGCCAGTAGAGGGCCCAGGCCAGGAAGAAGAGGCCGGTTGCTTCGGCATAGCCGGTTTGCAGAATCGGTGCAACGGCGCAGAAGCTGACGGCAGCGGTTGCCCACAGGGCGGTTGTCTCTAGCTCAGTGCCCCGGTGGGCAGTAGCGCCCCCGGTAGCTGCCCCGCGCACCTGTAGGCTGGTTTCAAAGAGCCGGTAGATAAACCAGGCTGCCCCAAAGCCAAACAGCAGGGAGACAGTAGGGGCAACCGTCTGATAGCTCAGCCCGGTCACGCTCGTCATGGCACCGCTGATTAGGGGGTAGAGGGGGTAAAAAGCCCACTCATTTTGGGCAACGTGACCGCTGGCGTCCACGGGGAGAACCGCAGGGTAGCCGCCAGCGGCTATCTTGGCGTACCAGTCGGCGTCCCAAATAGTGACAAACTCCAGGTAACCCATTGAGGTATTTTTCCAGGGGCTAAAGGTCTGGTGCAGACCCACGGTTGAGAAAATAAACCAGCCCCAGAGCCGGCTTGCGGCATAGACCAGGGCTACCCGCAGGCCGATGGGCAGGCTCGTGAAGAACAGTAGGCCCCGACTGGCGCTCACGCTCAGGGTCGCAGCGGTGCGGTCAAGTACCCCGCTATGCTGTGGTGCGGACGGGCGCCCCACTCCCCTAGCCCTCCCCGCCAAGGTCAGTAGCGGCGTCCTGACCCCGATCACCGCGCAGGGTCTCAAGTTCTGCCCGCAGGCGGCTGTTCTCGGCTACTACCTTAGCGAGCACCCCATCAACCTCATCGCGGTTATAGCCCAGGGCCGAGGTCGCAAAACGAACCCGCTCCAGCTCGTCCGCACCCGGACGGTCCGAAAGAATCAGGGGCGGCTCAGCGGCAGGAACCAGCGCTAGGCCGTCCTTGCTGACCGCATCGATAGCCTTCCGCCCCGGAATCAGCCGGTCGGTGCCCAGCACCGCGCACCCGGCCATCACCGCCGCCAGCACCACAAAGGTCACCGCAACCAGTAGATAATTCATACCGTCCTCCCGCAGGAGCCAAGCCCTTTCGCCCAGCGCCCCTCAACAAAACCCAACAAATATGACTGTAAAAACACGACACCCCGTGTAACAAGTTGTTTACCTTACAGGGGGTAAGGTAAGGCACATACACCATTTGGTTTGTGCCACAGCACCTCAATGCTACCGGCGCACGCACTGAATCCACCACAAGAGAGGAAGCCCAGTGACTACTGACGCACTGGTTCAGCTCACCCACGTGAACAAGCACTACGGTGAGAACCACGTCCTCAAGGACATCAACCTTTCCATCGGCAAGGGCGAGGTTGTCGTCCTCCTCGGCCCTTCAGGCTCCGGCAAGTCAACCCTCTGCCGCACCATCAACCGTCTTGAAACCATCACCGACGGCACCATCACCATCGACGGCAAAAAGCTGCCCGAAGAAGGTAAGGAACTCGCCAACCTGCGCGCAGAAGTCGGCATGGTCTTCCAATCTTTCAACCTCTTCGCCCACAAGACCATCCTCGAAAACGTCACCCTAGGCCCCCGCAAGGTACGCGGCATGGGCAAGGCCGAAGCCGAAGAACTGGCCATGAGCCTGCTCAAGAAGGTTGGCGTCGATAACCAGGCCTCCAAGATGCCCGCCCAGCTCTCCGGCGGCCAGCAGCAGCGCGTCGCTATCGCCCGCGCCCTCGCCATGAAGCCCAAGGTCATGCTCTTCGACGAACCCACCAGCGCCCTTGACCCCGAAATGGTCAACGAAGTACTCGACACCATGGTCTCCCTCGCCCGCGAAGGCATGACCATGATCGTGGTAACCCACGAAATGGGCTTCGCCCGCAAGGCAGCAGACCGCATCGTCTTCCTGGCCGACGGCGAAATCGTCGAAGAAGCCACCCCCGACCAGTTCTTCATCAACCCCCAGTCAGACCGCGCCAAGGACTTCCTGGGTAAGATCCTGGGTCACTAAGGACGGCCAGCCATGAACCTCTCCCGCGCCAAAGCAAAAGCCGCAGCCTGCGCTGCCCTACTCGCCACCGGCGTCCTCGCGCTCTCCGGTTGCTCCGCCACCGGTAGCAAAGACACCATCCGCATCGGCATCAAGTACGATCAGCCCGGCCTGGGCTACCAGGACGGACGCAACTACACCGGATTCGACACCGACGTAGCCCGCTACGTTGCAGCTGAACTCGGCTACTCCGAAGAGCAGATCGAATGGGTCGAAGCCCCCAGCGCCAACCGCGAAAACATGCTCACCAACAACCAGGTAGACATGATTTTTGCGACCTATTCCATCACCGAAAAGCGACTCAAGACCGTCGACTTCGCAGGCCCCTACTTCGTCGCTGGCCAGGACCTGCTGGTCCAGGCAGAGAACACCGACATCACCGGCCCCGAATCTCTTGCCGGGAAGAACCTGTGCTCCGTCACCGGCTCAACCAGTGCAAAGAAAATCCAGGACAAGTACTCATCAGAGGTCCAGCTGGTTCAACAGAACTCCTACTCTGACTGCGTCGTCGCTCTCAACGCCGGCATGGTCGATGCTGTGACCACCGACGACATCATCCTGGCGGGTCTAGCCTCTACCAAGGCTAACCAGGGCGAGCTCAAGCTCGTTGGCAACACCTTCTCCACCGAAAACTACGGTGTCGGCTTGCCCAAGGGCTCCGACAAGTGCGCCGCCATCAACGCAGCCATCAACAAGATGGTCGAAACCGGCGCCTGGGAAGAAGCCATCAAAAAGAACGTAGGTGCCGCTAACTACACCTACAACGCCGAGCTGAACCCGCCCGTCCTCACCGACGCCTGCGCCACCGTTGACGCCAAATAAGCCCGCAACGCCCAGCGCACCTTCACCACACCACAATCTTTCAACCATCGGAGGCTTTCATGTCGTTCTCTGAACAGCTCTCCACGCTCTTTGCCACCTACGACGTCATCGGCGCCTTCTGGACCAACATCCAGCTGACCTTCTGGGCAGCCATCGGATCTTTCGTCCTCGGCTCTCTGCTGGCACTTATGCGTATTTCGCCCGTGCCCTCCCTACGCTGGGCGGGCACCGCCTACGTGCACCTGGTCCGCAACACCCCGCTGACCATTCTGATGACCCTGGCAATCCTGGGCGTGTGGACCCAGTTCCAGCTCTCACTAGCAACCAGCTTTGAGTGGAACTTCTTTATCTACGCCGTTATCGTCCTTGCCATCTACCACGCGGCCTTCGTCTGTGAGGCCATCCGCTCCGGCGTCAATACCGTTCCCGTTGGCCAGGCTGAAGCAGCCCGCGCCATCGGCCTGGGCTTCCTGCCCACCGCCCGCTACGTGATTTTCCCGCAGGCTCTACGCGGCTCCATCACCCCGCTGGGCAACACCCTGATTGCGCTAGCCAAGAACACCACCGTAGCCACCGTAGCCTCAGTCGCTGAGGCATCCGGCATGATGAAGTCCATGATTGAGTTCAACTCAGACCTCATCTTCATGATCTTCTTCGTCTTCGCCATGGGCTTTGTGATTATTGTTGTCCCCATCGGCCTGCTAACCACCTGGGCCTCTCGTAAACTGGCGGTGAAGCGATGAGCAAGCGTATGACCTCAACCTCGGTACTCTTTGACGTACCCGGCCCCAAGGCCCGTGCCCGAACCCGCATCTTCAACATCGTGGCTCTTGTGCTCCTGGCAGCAGGCTTTGCCTACATCATGATGGTGATGAACCGCCAGGGCCAGCTGGAAGCCGATAAGTGGACTTCCCTCTTCTCGGGTAACCTCTGGGCCAACTACATTCTGCCCGCCCTCTGGAAGACCCTCTCAGCAGCCCTGATCTCTGTGGTCACCTCGGTGGCTTTCGGTCTCTTCTTCGGTCTGGCCCGCCTGTCACCCAATAAGGCCGTGCGAGCCTTCGGTACCGTGGTCGTGGAGTTCTTCCGCGCCGTTCCCGTGCTGATGATGATGATTTTCTTCTGGCTCTTTTTGGGCAAACTCAACCTCTTTGCCCCCTCACAGCTGCCCTTTATCGCCGTGGTTCTGGGTCTGACCCTCTACAACGGCTCGGTCATCGCTGAGCTTCTGCGCTCCGGTGTTCAGCAGCTACCCAAGGGCCAGGGTGAAGCCGGTCTGGCTATCGGCCTGACTCCGTGGAAGGTTCTGACCCTGATTCTGGTACCCCAGGCTCTGACCGCCATGATGCCCTCGCTGCTCTCGCAGTTCGTGGTCATTCTCAAGGACACCGCCCTGGGCTACATCATCTCCTACCCCGAGCTGCTGGCCGCTGCCCGCCGCTTCGGCTCTGGCGAGGGCAATATCTTGCAGATGCTCCTGCTGGCAGCCCTCATCTTCGTGGTGATCAACTTCGCCCTGACCCTCTTCGCCGAGTGGCTCGCTAAGTACATGAGTTCCCGCTCCGACGTAGAGATCAAGCACGCCGACGGTGTGCCCGGTGAAGTGGACGAAGCCCGCCCCAAGACCGAGCTGATGTTCAAGATCCCCAAGCACTAGCGTCCGCGCTTTACGCTCCGGTTACAGGTCAGGGGCTCCATCACGCGATGGAGCCCCTGACCTTTTTCTCAATGGGGCTGTGCAGGGTTCTTAGGCTGTGAGCAGGTTTTTCTCTGCACCCAGCCCAAGAAGTCTGCACAGGCTGGCAGGGTTAGGACGCCGTCAGCCAGCTTTCCAGCGCCGTATAGCAGGTACGCACCTCGGAGGCTTTAACGTGCTCGTTATCGGTATGGGCCAGCAGGGCGTCGCCGGGCCCGAAGTTCACGGCGGGAATACCGATTTCGCTGAAGCGGGCAACATCCGTCCACCCGTACTTGGGCTTGGGGGCCTGCCCGACCGACTCAATCAGTGACCTAGACAGCGGAGCGTCCAGGCCGGGGCGGGCCGCTGATGAAAGGTCCACGAAATCCAGCTCGTAGCCCTCGAAAACCTCGTGCAGGTGCGCGACGGCTTCATCCAGGGTCTTATTGGGGGCAAAGCGGTAGTTGATATGGATGCCCGCGTCATCGGGAATGACGTTCCCCGCGACCCCGCCTGAAATCTGCACGGCATTGAGCCCCTCGCGGTAGGCCAGGCCCTCAACCTCATAGGTGGCAGGCTGGTAAGCGGCAAGACTCCCCAGAACGTCCGCCATCTTGTGGATAGCGTTGACGCCCTTCCAAGCGCGACCAGAATGGGCGGCGACACCCGAGGTACGAATCCAGAAGCGGATGGTGCCGTTGCAGCCACCTTCAATGGTGCCGTCGGTGGGTTCCAGGAGCACAGCAAAGGCCGCGTCAGTCAGCTTCTCCCGGTGGTTGCGCATCAGGCGGGCAAGCCCTGAGAGCTCTGAGGCAACCTCTTCGTTGTCGTAGAAGACGTAGGTGATATCGTAGCGGGGTTCTTTCAGACGTGCAGCTAGGGCTAGCTGCACGGCAACCCCGCCCTTCATGTCCACGGCGCCGCGGCCGTAAAGAACCCGCGCCCCCGCTCCCTCAGACCAAGAGGCGGGGACAGTGCCGCGTGAGCCCTCGCTACGGGGCAGGGGCACCGTATCTAGGTGACCTGCCAGCACAATGCGGGTATCCCGGCCCAGGTTAGTGCGGGCGATGATGGCATCGCCGTCGCGGGTTATCTCTAAGCCGCCGATCCCCTCAAGGGCCGCCTGAACGGCGTCCGCCAGGCGCACCTCGGCGCCAGAAACAGAATAAATATTGAGCAGGTCAGCAGTGAGATCTTCAACGGGCTGGGTTAGGTTCAGGACGCCGGGGCCCACCTGAGCGAACTCAGCGGCCTGGGCGAGGGTAGGGTTCTTGATCATAGTTCCACCATACAAGCAGATAGCGCCCCGCACCCGCCTGATTCCGTAGACTGGTAGGCATGACTGAAAACAACACCCGTGTAGCATCCGGCTTGGGCCTGGCCACCGTCGTCGCCTCCGGCGAGAACGAAGGCACCGTACTCGATGTCTGGTACCCCGCCCCCGCCCTCACCGACACCCCCGACGACTCCGTAGCAGCCGACCTCGAAGCCCTGGTCGAAGCCGACGAAGACCGCAACGTCGTGCGTGAGCTGGTCAACGTCACCATCAACCTCGACGAGGCCCCCGCCAACGCAGCGGACGCCTACCTGCGCCTGCACCTGCTCTCCCACACCCTGGTTGCCCCCAACACCATCAACCTCGACGGTCTCTTTGGTGCTCTCGCCAACGTCGCCTGGACCAACTTCGGCCCCGTGCTAGCCAGCGAATTCAACACCGTCTCGCTGAAGCTGCGTCGCCGCGGCGCCCTGGTCGTCACCCACGTGGACAAGTTCCCCCGCATGATTGACTACGTCGTGCCCGCCGGTGTTCGTATCGGCGACGCCGACCGCGTCCGCCTGGGTGCCCACCTGGCAGCTGGCACCACCGTCATGCACGAAGGCTTCGTCAACTTCAATGCCGGTACCCTCGGCGAATCTATGGTCGAAGGCCGCATCTCCCAGGGCGTTGTCATTGGCAACGGCACCGACATCGGCGGCGGAGCCTCCACCATGGGCACCCTCTCCGGCGGCGGCACCCAGCGTGTCTCCATCGGCGAGCGCTCCCTGCTCGGCGCTGAAGCCGGTATCGGCATTGCCCTGGGCGATGATTGCGTGGTTGAAGCTGGCCTGTACGTCACCGCTGGCTCCCGCGTGACCGTCCTCAACCCCGGCGCTGAGCCCAAGGTTGTCAAGGCCCTGGAACTCTCCGGCGTCAACAACCTGCTCTTCCGCCGCAACTCCGTGACCGGCGCTATCGAAGTTCTGCCCCGCGCCAACAACACCGTGGAGCTGAACTCAGAGCTGCACGCTAACTAAAAAGTAAGTAATCATTTCGCGAGACGGGCTTATGCTCGCTGCCGATATTTACTGAAGATTAATATACGCAAGACCCGCCCTACCGGCTTACCGGTAGGGCGGGTCTTTACAATGGGAGAACACACTCACAACACATCAGAAAGCTATTCATGAAGCGTTCTCTTTCTCTGCTGGCAGGTCTTGGCCTGGTTTCTTCCAGCATTCTCGTTCCCGCAGCTTTTGCAGCAGACGGTACTACCGACCTGGGCGATTTGACTGTGCTGGCCTCAACCGACGTCCACGGCCGCGCCCTCAACTACGACTACTTCACCGGCGCCCCTTACGGTGAAGGCGCTAAGGCTCTGGGTATGGAGCACCTGGCTACCGCTATCGCCCAGACCCGGGCAGCCAAGGGTACAGACTCCACCCTGGTACTGGATAACGGCGATGCTAACCAGGGCAACCCGCTTGCAACCTACTACCAGAACAACCGCACCGCCACCAGCGTTGACCCCATGGCTTCTGTCTTCAACCTACTTGGCTATGATGCCGGTGTTGTGGGCAACCACGAGTTCAACTACGGCCCCGACGCCGCCGCCCAGTACACCCAGAACCTGGCCATGCCCCTGCTCGGTGCCAACGTCATTGATACCGCAACCGATACCCCCGCTTACGAGCCCTACACCATGATCGAAAAGACCGTGGGCGGTGAGAAAATCCAGGTAGCCGTCATCGGTGTCGTGACCCCCGGCGTACGCGTGTGGGATAAGGCTACTGTCGAGGGCAAGCTGGAGTTTAAGGACGCCGCCGCCACCGTTGCCGAGTGGGCACCCAAGGTCAAGGCCGCAGGGGCCGACGTGGTCGTCGTTCTCGCCCACACCGGCCTAGATGCCGAGGGCTACACCTACAACCCGGCTGACCTCACCGAAAACGTCGCAAAGTCAGTGGCTGAGCAGTCCACCGACGTCGATCTTGTTGTGGGCGGTCACTCCCACGTCACCAATAAAGTCCAGGAATACTTCACCAACAAGAATGGCGAGCCGGTACTCTACACCCAGCCCGGTTACTGGGCCCGCTTCCTTTCCGAAGTCACTCTGCCCCTGGTCAAGGAAGCTGACGGCGATATCGAGGTCAAGTGGACCGAGGATGAAAAACCCACCGCTCTTGCCCTCAACGCTGGTGACTATGCCGCCGACCCGTCCGTCCTTGCAGCTATCGAGCCCTACCACTCGAAGACCACCGATTGGGTACAGACCGTGGTAGCCCAGGCGAGCGCTGAGATGCCCGCAGCAAGTAGTGCCTGGGAAGACACTGCGGTTCTGGATTTCATCAACATGGTTCAGACCGAAGAAGTCACTCGTGCCCTAACCGGAACCCAGTATGAGGGTTTGCCCGTCATCGCTGAGGCTTCCCCCTTCTCCCGCACTGCTGTCTTCAAGCAGGGCGATGTGACCATCGCCGATATGGCTAGCCTCTACATCTACGACAACACCCTTTACGCTGTTGAGCTCACCGGCGCCCAGCTCAAGGACTACCTGGAATGGTCGGCCCGCTACTATAAGCAGCAGGAACCCGGAGCTGAGATCACCGACTGGTCTACCGTCACAAACGCCCTCTATGAGGGTGCCACCCGCGGTATTCCAGACTACTCCTACGACGTGCTCTCGGGTGTGAACTACCACATCAACATCTCCAAGCCCGTTGGCGAGCGCATCGAGGGCCTAACCCTGCCCGATGGTACTCCCCTCGCTGATGATCAGAAGGTCGTCCTGGCTCTGAACAACTACCGCTGGTCAGGCGGCTCAGGCTACCCGCACGTTACCGCAGCTCCTATCGTCTACGAGGAGCAGAAGGCCGTGCGCGACCTCATGATCGACTGGGCTATCACCAACAAGACCATCGACCCGACCACCTTCTTCGTCAAGAACTGGACGGTTGGCACCAGCTCCCTGCCCACCGAGCAGGCACCCGAAGAGACCCCGGCCCCGGCTCCCAGTGACAGCCCCACCGCTGCTCCTTCGGCTGAGCCCACGGTAGCCCCCACCGAAGAGCCGACTGCAAGCCCCAGTGCGGACGCCCCCGCCCCGTCTCCCAGCGATAGCCCGGCGTCATCGGCCTCCGATAACACCAGCCAGAGCTCTGTGGCAGGAGCCCGTGAAACTGGAAAGAGCGGCATACTAGCCCACACCGGTGCTACTGCTCTGCCCCTCCTCGCAGGTGCTGCCCTCCTACTGGGTCTAGGCGCTACCGCTTTCTTCGCCGCCCGCCGCAAGAACAGCTAGGAGTAAGCGTCCACGCCTAACGCCCACCTTATATATGCTCAGCCCCGCCACCGCTTCTACCGGCTGGCGGGGCTGAGTGCAGGTAAGCTAGAAAAAACACCAATCGTCTACTAGGGGAAAACGTGAAGATTCTCGTTACCGGCGGCGCCGGCTACATCGGCTCCCACACCGTACTCGAACTACTCAAGGCAGGCCACGAGGTAACCGTTATGGACAACCTCTCAAACTCATCCATGGAGTCCCTGGCCCGCGTTGAAGAGCTGACCGGCAAGACTGTAGAGTTCCGCAAGGTTGACCTGCTGGATTTGCCCGAGATGAAGCAGCTTTTCAACCTGGTCAAGCCCGATGCCGTCATCCACTTCGCCGGCCTCAAGGCTGTAGGCGAGTCCGCTGAGAAGCCCCTCTGGTACTACCAGACCAACGTCACCGGCACCCTTAACCTGCTCTACGCCATGGAAGACGCAGGCTGCCACTCCATCGTCTTCTCATCGTCTGCAACCGTCTACGGCGAACCCGAGTCTATGCCGCTGACCGAGAAGCTGAACATGGACGCCCAGTCCTGCTACGGCCGTACCAAGGAGCACATCGAGGATATGCTCATTGACCTGGCAGCCTCAGATTCTAAGTGGAACATCGCCCTGCTGCGCTACTTCAACCCGGTAGGTGCCCACGAGTCCGGCCGCATCGGTGAAGACCCGTCCGGCATCCCCAACAACCTGGTACCCTTCATCGCCCAGGTCGCTGTGGGTCGCCGCGAATACCTCAATGTTTTCGGCAACGACTACCCCACCGTCGACGGCACCGGCGTGCGCGACTACATTCACGTCGTTGACCTGGCGGACGGCCACCTCAAGGCCCTTGACTACATCACCACCCACGGTGGTCTGCACACCTGGAACTTGGGTACCGGCAACGGCTACTCGGTGCTTGAGGTTCTGCACGCTTTTGAGAAGGCTGCTGGTAAAGAGCTACCCTACAAGATTGTGGACCGCCGCCCCGGCGATGTGGCTGTTTCCTACGCCGACCCCGCTGCTGCCCTGGCAGATCTGGGCTGGTCTGCTACCCGCGACATCGACACCATGGTGCGCGATCACTGGAACTGGCAGAAGAATAATCCAAATGGATATGAGGCGTAGCCGAATATCCCCTTAAGCCAAGCCCCGGCGTCCTTACCTCCAAATGAACTGCTCCCCATAAGTTGGACTACTAAAAAACAGTCACCAACTAATGGGGAGCATCTCCTATGCGAGCACGAAGCTC
>NZ_JBHSTW010000022.1:0-30051 GCF_042660305.1 Rothia nasimurium | reverse complement strand
TTGGGGTTGTATGGGCGGGTGTTTGCGGTGGTGCGGGGGTTGGTGTTTTTGGCTGCGGGTGGGACTTTTGAATAAGCCTCATTATCACCTCTCTCGATCCATCCGCCTCGTCCTCCAGCATGGTCATCATAAGGAGGATTGCCAATTACAACTTGAATATTGGTATCTCTTTTAACTTTATTAGCAGCTATGCGTTGATTAGCAATTAGCTGTGCTGAGAATGTTAATTGATCGCTTGAACCAGATTTAGGGTTTTCGAGTGTATCAGCAACAAAAAAATTTAGACCTTTCTTGGGGATTGTTACCCCTGCCTGGGAGAGCGCATTCGAAATCCTAAGTTCTGCAACTGAAAATGGCCCTGACTGGATTTCAATGCCGTATAAACGTTGCATCAGGGCAGCGAGAGCTTCTTGCTTCGCCCCAGGGCCATATTGTTCACTGGCTTTATTCGCAACGTACTTGATGATTGATAGCGGATATGTGCCAGTTCCCATTGCTGGATCAATGATACTAACATTCGGATTGCGTAGACCGCCCTCTCGCCCCATAATTTCTGTTAAAACATTATCGGTGAGCCTGGTCATTGCTTCTACTACAGGAATTGGTGTGTAGTAGGAACCGGTAGTTTCACGAAGCTCCCGGTCATACTCAGCAAGAAAATCTTCGTACAAGTGTAGATAAAGTTCATCGCCTTGTTTTTCAAGTGATTTCCAATCAACTGCTGATAAGACACGAATCGCAAGGTCAATGATTGGTGAAACTGATGTATGTCGTATATGATCCGTTAGGTATTTCAGCATCCGACCGATTAGCGTGTGCTGAGAGTCTTCAAGTTTGAAGCCAATCTCCGATAGCGGCTCATTGTTGAGATCAATACCTTCACTTACCGCTAGTAAAAGCCCAAAAATGATTGTTTGAGCGAATCCATCCGCAAATTGTTCGTCTTTTGAACCCGGTGAAATAAGCTTTTTCCAGTCTTTTGCAAGATTTAGAAAAATTAAGCTATCTTCGTTTTCTTTGCGCTGCTGTGCTGCCCTGTCAGAAGTTAGATTTTCTTGTACTTCAAGTTTAATAATTCGCGCTAGAGGGGCGATGGTGCTGATAAGCTTTTTAGTGCTAGTAATTCTAGTTGGTTCCCAGTGGATAAAATCATAAATCAACTCATCTAGATTGTTTGAATAACTGAAACTTTTTGGAGCATTGCGAAGATTACTGATGTGAATATTTGCTGGGTCACCAATTGGTTCTCCGTATCTCCATAGACGGAACTCTGTGCCGTTTGTATAAAGGAGGTTTGGTAGCTCTTTGAGGTTCTGCCACTGCTTGTAGTTATGGCTATTTTCCTTGAAAGTGCTGGGGTCTAAAGTGGTTCCTGGTTTTTTAAGTTCAATGTGACCACATAGGGCTGAGTTGATGTGCATGCCAAAGTCTGGGCGGGCCCCCTTTTCGCTGTACTCTGGATGCAGAACAATATCTAAATTGTTTGATTCACCAATTTTTTTAAAAAGTTGTGAGAAGGGTATTTTTAGGGCTTCTTCTTGCCCTCCAGCGGAGAGTTGAACTTTTGCATCTTTTACGTATTCGATGATGAAATTTTTAATTTCCTTCATTTTTATCCTTTTTGATAAATTGTTTATATTCTAAACTTTTTAGGCACAAATTTATTATGTATGCTTGCTATCTTTCCTTATCTGAGATCTAGTTCTTCCATGACTTCGTGCAGTGGGCGTCCGGGGAGTTTGCCGATTTCGTCGATACCGCCTTGTTCTTCGACTCTTTTGAGGAACTCAAGGTCTCCGATGGCGTCCAGGGCTCGTTCGTAGAACTCTGGTTTGACGAGCACTGCTTTGCGTTTGCCATCCATAGTGAGGGCTATGGGGGCCTTTTCGAGTGTTGTGATGTGTTCTTGGATGTTGTCGGTGAGCTGCTCGGGGGTTATTGATTGCATGGTTGTTTGGGGCTCTTCATGCATGTGGTCAGGGTGCGAGGTAGCATCGTACTCAGGTGCTGTATCTTCATAGGCACGGCCCTCTTTGTATGCGAGAGCTTCTTCGTGCATCTTCTTGACCTCTTCCTCAAGGTATTTAGGGTCTACAGGGCGTTTTTTGAGCATATCTTCGAGGGTGGTCAATTCTTTTCCTTTGCTCTCAGCGGGTGCAGATAGGCTCTTTGCTCTTCTGCCTTTATCCATGGCGGGTGATGCCTGAGCCTACTGGGGTGATAGCAGGGCATTATCCACTGCTCCTGGGGCCTATGCGTTCTATAAGGTTATGTTCTGTTGGAAAACAAGGGGGAGGGGAGCCGCTGGGGTAAGCAAGGGCTGGCTTAGGGTGGCTACTCTTCTGCGTGGAGGCCTGAGGGACGTTTACGGAGGAAGGCTCTGCGTGCTTGGGCGTCTGCATTGAAATCAGGTGCCATATCTTCATAAGCACGAGCTTCTTCTTCCATCTTCCTTACCTTCTCTTCGAGGATTTCAGGATCAATGGGACGTTTTTTGAGCATGTCTTCGAAGGTGGTCACAGCTGCTCCTTAGCCGTTGGTTGTGTCTTACCCCTATTTTACGTTGGGAAGTCAATCTGTTACCGGCAGTAGGCGCCTTCTGGACTGTGGGTAATAGTGTTACCTAAGCTGTTTAGCTGGTAATTATGGTGATGGAAAGGGCCTAGCGGCAAAACCCTATAGATAACTGGTGCTCTGTACTATCCACGCTAACTCAGCTCGTGACGCAATCACGAAGATGTGTACCCTTCCACTCTTGGCCGGCGATAACATTTCGAGTTCGTTTGTCGTCCCCACCGTGGCTTCTTGCTTTGATTTAGTGGTTCACTGCGACCGTAATCTGCGGGGCAAACGGCAGGTGCGAGAGATTCTTGCCGTTGGTAACCGGGTCGAAAACGGGGTGATTGAAACCAGCACACTGTTTAGACGAGAAGGCGATCAGCTGGTATGTGTTGCTTCTGAGGTGCCTTCGCCTGAGAAATTTATTCGTGCTGGCTACGCCCCTGAGACCCTTCTTAACTGCGAGGGAGCACTGGCATGAGTGCTTTATTCGGGCTGATGTTCGGTATCGGCGCGCTCTTAATCTATATGTCCTTTTGGGAGCTCCCCGCTAAGGAGAAAAAAGAACGAAAAGCCCCGGCGATACAACAGCTGCTGCGCCAGGCAGACCTAGAAAAGTTCACGGTAGCTATGTTTTATATGGTTTCTGCTGTAGCTGCTCTTGTTGCAATGGTGCTGACCTTCGCGTTGACCTCACTGGTTCCTCTGGCAGCCCTCGCTGCGGGCGTTGGGTTCTTTAGCCCTCGGTTAGTGGTTAAGCATCGTGCTGCTCAGCGGCAGGCCCAGTTACGGGATTTATGGCCGGATGCTGTGGACCATCTGCGGTCAGCAATCCGTGCAGGTTTGTCGCTTCCGGACGCTCTCATGCAGCTTCAGTACCGGGGGCCGGAGCCCCTGCGTCCAGCTTTTACTAGTTTTGCTTCAGACTACCGTGCTAGCGGGGAGTTCCTTCCAGCCCTCAATCGTCTAAAAGACCGCTTGAGTGACCCCACCGCTGACAACATCATTGAGGCCCTCAAAGTTACTCGTGAGGTGGGTGGAACTGATTTAGGTCGTCTTCTGGGGACTTTGAGTACTTTCCTCCGTGAGAACAGCAGGACACGCTCTGAACTTGAGGCTCGACAGTCGTGGACGGTTAATGCTGCCCGCCTTGCCTGTGTTGCTCCCTGGGTCGTCCTGGGCCTTATGGCTACACAGCCGAGCACGATCAGAATTTATAACAGTTTTGCGGGTTTCCTAGTGTTAGCGAGCGGCCTAGCCCTGACCGTCATCGCTTACAGGCTGATGATGCGTATCGGTGCTCTGCCGGAAGAGAAGAGGGTGCTGGCATGAACTTTTCCCTTCTCCTCGGCCTTTTCCTAGCGGCAGGAATCTGGCTGGTACTTTCGAGTATCTGGACCCAGCGCCATGAGAGCTTTGCAGACCGTATAGCGCCTCAGCTTCGTGCGGCGGAGCTTAAAAAGAACCGCCCGGACGCACCGTATAGCACGCTACCTGAAGGTATTTACGGGGCGAGCGCTGCCCTCCTTGCGCCGTGGGTTGAAAAGCTGTACCGGAGTCTTGGTAAGTCTAGCTTTGATACGGTGGCCCTCGAAAAACGACTTACCCAGCTAGGTGGGAATCTGACAACCGCAGAGTACCGGGTGCAGCAGGTGCTCTGGAGTCTCTTGGCAGCTACTCTCTGTATTTGTTTGGTGGCTGTGGGGCTCGCCCAAGGGACGGTAAGTTTTGTGCCGGGAGTTCTGCTGATTGTTCTGGGCGCCTGTGCTGGCTTCCTTGCACGCGACTATTGGCTGTCTCAGCAGATTGCAAAACGGGAGAAAGCCATGCTGGCTGAATTTCCTGCTTTGGCAGAGCTCATGGCCCTATCTGTTACCGCTGGGGAATCTGCCATCGGGTCGCTTGAACGGGTGGTGCGGAGTTCGCAGGGAGAGCTTTCTCGCGAGTTCCAAACTATTCTCGCGATGACTCGTTCCGGGGAGTCCCTTGTGGTCGCTCTGCAAAGTTTTTCGCAGCGTACCTCGGTAGCAGCCCTATCCCGTTTTGTGGATGGCCTGGTCGTAGCTATCGAGCGTGGCACGCCCCTGGCAGATGTCTTGCGGGCTCAGGCCCAGGACGTCCGCGATAACGCTAAACGAGAGCTCATGGAAACTGCGGGAAAGAAAGAAATCGGGATGATGGCCCCCGTCGTTTTTCTGATACTTCCGCTCACCGTATTGTTTGCGATGTTTCCTGGCCTTTCCCTACTGAATCTTAACTTCTAAACCCGCCCGCTTGGGCACCTTCTATCACACTCATATTCAAAGGAGAATCCCATGAAGAAGTTCATGACCGACACCTACCTCAAGGCCCTTCTCACTATCTTTGCGCCTCTGACAAGCCAGGACGACCCTGAGCGCGGGGACGTGCCTGGCTGGGTAATGATCACGATGATGTCGGCTATCCTCGTGGCCGCTATCTTGGTGGTTGCTCAGGACGCCCTCGTCAACATGTTCAATAACGCAATGGCAATGATTAACCGTTAGGAGAGCCACATGAGAGCTGTGCCCCCTGAGAAGGAGAGAGGTAATGCAACGGCGGAGTTCGTGATGGTATCTGCCTTAGTTGTCTTACTTTTTCTAGGCGTTTTGCAGGTTGCTTTCGCGCTGTTCACCCGTAACGTGCTGCAGGACGCTGTATCTCAGGGGGCCCGCTATGGGGCCATGCTCGATAAAACACCGGCTGACGGAGAAGAACGCACCCACGAGTTGCTGTATTCGGTGCTGCCTTCCCACTACTCAGCAACGATTAGCAGTTCTGTTACCCAGTGGCAGGGGGCGGACGCCGTGCAGGTCACCGTGGTTGCCCCGGTGCCTCTCATCGGTCCCTTTGGGGTAGCTGCCCAGTGGGAGGTGAGTGGTCATGCTGTGGTTCGGCGATAAACGCGGTGATAGAGCTGTAGATACGCGAGAGGCAGACGACCCTGAGCAGGGCAGCGCTCTTGTTGAGTTTATTGGACTGGGTGCCCTGTTGATGGTACCCACGGTCTATTTTCTGTTATCAGTCTTTTCGATGCAGTCGGCTGCTTTTGCAGCTTCTAACGCCAGTGCCCATGCGTTACAGGTGATTCAGTTTCTACCGCCGGAGCAGCGTACCCAATCTGCTGTGCAAGCGATTGCCGCTTTGACGGCTAGCGACTTTGGTTTAGAGGCCGAAACCATTACTGCCACGCTGAGCTGCGAGGACGTCTGCGCCCAGGGCGAGCGAATGACGGTAGATGTCACTGTCGAGGTTGGGCTGCCTCTGGTGCCCTGGCCAGGGGCACCGACTCTTGCCACTATGACCTCACAGGCTGTGAGTTGGGGAGGAGACTACTCATGACACAGATTAGACAGACCCAGCTTCAGCGGAGGCCGTGCCATGAGGCCACCGAGCGCGACGCTGAGCGGGGAAGCGTCCTCCCACTCATCGTGGGGCTGTGCCTGGTGCTTCTGCTGGTCGCTTCCACCGTCGTTGGAGTAAGTTCCGTCTATCTTGAAAGACAGCGTCTACAGTCTTTAGCCGACCAAGCGGCAACGTCCGCTGCTCAGCGTATTGAAGGCATCACCGCGGTGGGGGAGACCCAGGCCCAGGTGACCCTCACCAGTGCCGGGGTGCAGGCGTCCGCTCATACCTTTCTGCAAGAAAGCGGCGCCGGTACCGACTTCTCCCACCTGACCTTAAACCCCGCAACCGGGGCGTCGGGAAACAACACTGCGGTTATCGTCCTTTCTGCCAGGGCCCACCCGCCCTTACTCTCTGTTGTGCTACCTGATGGCGTCGATATCACCGTTACCGGCCGGGCGCGCGTCATCACCACCCAAGATTAGAATAGAAGTGCTCTGCCCCGTCAGCGCAAAACAGGGGCAAAATCGGGCGCTTACCATCGTTTTCAGCTAGGGTTAATAGTCATGGCTACTTTAGATTTTTCTGCCCAGATCAAAACCCTGCGCTCAACCTACGCCTCCATCGAAGAGGTCAGCGACGTTGAGCAGCTGCGCGCTACCATCGCAGAACTCTCTGAAGCAGCCGGCGCCCCCGACCTTTGGGACGACCCCGACGCCGCCCAAAAGGTCACCTCCCAGCTCTCCCACAAACAGGCCGAACTCGATAAGCTCGTCAAACTAAGCCAGGCCATCGACGACCTTGAGGTCATGGTAGAACTCGCCAACGAAGAGGGCGACGCCGACACCCTTGCCGAAGCAGAAACCGAACTGCAGGCTATCGAAAAACGTCTAGCAGAGCTTGAAGTAATCACCCTGCTCTCGGGTGAGTACGATCAGCGCGACGCTGTCGTGACCATCCGGTCGGGAGCCGGTGGCGTGGATGCCGCCGACTTCGCAGAGATGCTTCTGCGCATGTACCTACGCTGGGCCGAGAAAAACGGCTTCGACACCACGGTGATGGACACCTCCTACGCTGAAGAAGCCGGCCTTAAATCGGCAACCTTTGAGGTCAAAGCCCCCTACGCCTTTGGGCGCCTATCTATCGAAGCGGGAACCCACCGTCTGGTGCGCATCTCTCCCTTCAACAGCCAGGGCAAACGCATGACGTCCTTCGCTGCGGTGGAAGTCATCCCCCTCATCGAGCAGACCGACCACATCGAAATCCCCGAGTCCGAACTCAAAATCGATGTATTCCGCTCCTCGGGGCCCGGCGGTCAGTCCGTGAACACCACGGACTCCGCCGTCCGTATGACCCACATCCCCACCGGCATCGTGGTCTCCATGCAGAACGAAAAGTCCCAGCTACAAAACCGAGCCGCAGCACTTCGCGTCCTGCAATCCCGCCTTCTCTTGCTCCGCAAAGAGCAAGAGGACGCCAAAAAGAAGGAACTTGCCGGTGACGTCAAAGCCTCCTGGGGTGACCAGATGCGATCCTATGTGCTCAACCCCTACCAGATGGTCAAAGACCTGCGAACCAACTATGAAGAGGGAAACCCCAGCGCCGTATTCGACGGTGCGCTCGACGGTTTCATCGACGCCGGCGTGCGGTGGCGCGCAGCAGAACGACAGAAAAGAAAGAACGAAGAATAATCGTGGCTAAGAAAAAAGTAACGAAAGAAGACCCGAATAACCACACCATAGCGTCCAACCGCCGCGCTCGCCATAACTACAACATCGTAGAAACCTGGGAGGCAGGGCTGGTGCTCATGGGCACCGAGGTTAAATCCCTGCGCGATGGGGGAGCCTCAATTACCGACGGCTTCTGCCAGATGTACGGCAATGAGCTGTGGCTAGAGGGCATCCATATCGCTGAATATGGGCGCGGCTCCTGGACCAACCACGCAGCCCGTCGCCGCCGTAAACTGCTCATGCACCGCAGCGAAATCAATAAGATCGCTCAGAAGCTCAAGGAAAGCGGCTACACCGTCGTGCCCCTCAAGCTCTATTTCAGCAAGGGGCGAGCCAAGGTAGAAATTGCCCTGGCCACCGGTAAACGCGACTACGACAAGCGCCAGGCCCTGCGTGAGCGCCAGGACAACCTCGAAGCCCAGCGCGCTATGCGCTATAAGAACCTGGGCTAAGAAACTACTCGAAGGAGAGAAATGACCACCGGAAACAACAAGGAAAACCCCTACGGCGATTACGTGCCCGGGCAGTACAGCTCAGGTTCCACAGATCAGGGAAACGGGGACTATAGCCAGCAGGCTAACAGTGCTTCCTCACAGCCTAACTACACACAGCCCAACTACTCACAGCCTACCTACGGCCAAGCAGATTACAGCCAGCAGCCTGCCAGCTACCCGTCCTACGGGTATGACGCTTACGGCCAGCAGGTAGCCTCAGCACCTAAGGGGCTAGCCATTACGTCGCTGATTCTAGGTATCCTATCTTTCCTGAGCGGCTGGGTCATTCTGGGCGGTATTTTGGGTATCGTTGGCCTGGTGCTGGGCATCGTTGCCCTGCGTAAGACCAAGACCGGTGGCGGCGGCAAGGGGCTGGCTATCACCGGCATCGTATTTAGCTCCCTGGGCATTCTTATTTCCCTGGCAATGCTGGTGTTCTTCGGCTGGATTTTCTCGGCCTTCGGTGAGTGCATGGCCTACTCTCAGGACGAGGTTCTCATGGAACAGTGCATTAACCAGCAGCTGGGCCTTGACGTCACAGATTCAAGCAGCAACGTCTAATCAACCTGCCAGCTGGCTCTTTACAGCATGGAGAGCCAGCTGGTAGACTGGTACATCCGAGCTAATTGGGCCGGTGTCTTTCACCGATGAGTTGCGACTCGAAAGAGCACTGGAAAACGCTTAGCTTGGCGTTCTTTGATAAAAGAATATGGGGATGATCGGTTTCGACGATGTGAGTTGAGATGGATGAAGCGTGCCGAGGACGCAGGGTTATCTCGTTAACGCCCTCTGCAAAAAAATAAGTGCAGAATCTAAGCGCACTGACTTCGCACTCGCTGCCTAATAATCCCAGCGATGCAGTCTGGTAGCCTGAGCTTGCCTTTGGCTCAGCCCCTACCATCAGTTTAAAAGGCCACTGCTGCCCGTCCTTGTCGTAGGGCCGGGTGGGACTTTTATACGGCTAGGTTAGGCCTTGTAAGTGTTTGCGCAAGCAAGGTAGCCGAAAACACCGCTTTCACAAACTGCGCACGGAGAAGACCCGTTGACGCCACATCGGACCGGGGTTCGATTCCCCGCATCTCCACAGTATTGAGGCCCTCCGCCCGGGTAATCCGGGCGGAGGGCCTTTTCTGTATCTTCACGAAGGGGCGTTACTTCTTAGGCTCGACCGTGGGGATAGATGAAGTAGCAACCTTCTCCATGAGGTCAGCATCGGCGTCACGAACCCGCTGATAGTTTTTCTGGGTGGTAAACGCCGCGGCAAGGAATGAGAGAACCGCGCACCCGATGAAGAAGTACATGGGCGAGGTAATGTCGCCGGTTGCATTGACCAGGTAGGTGGCTATGAAGGGCGCGGAGCCACCGAAGACTGCAACGGGAATGTTGTAGCCCATGGAAATGCCGGTGGCGCGAATGGACGTGGGAATCAGGTCGCTCATCACCGCGTAGGGGGTTGAAGAGTAGAGGCCAAAGAGCACGCAAATCACCATAAAGGGCAGGAAGATTTCGGACGGGGTTGAGCCCGGGGCCGTGGTGAAGTACCAGTAGAGTGCGGGTATGGTGAGCGCAGAGGTTGCCATGAGGAACCAGCGCCGGCCGAATACATCGGTAATCAGGCCACCCAGGGGCATGAGGGAGGCTGCCGTTAGACCGCCGATGGTGATGAACCAGAAACGGGTGTTAGCTGAGAATCCTAGATCCTTGACGAAGTAGGTGGAGGAGTAGGTCAAAATAAGGTAGAACATGCTTGCCAGCAGGGCGATAGAGCCTGCGACCAGGGTGATGTTGAGTTTCCACTGGAAGGTGGCGCGGATGGGGCGCTTCTCCTGATGGCCGGATTCTGAAATCGCCTCAAACTGGGCGGTATCTTCTAGGCGGGAGCGGATGAAAGCTGCGATGAGGCCGAGCGGGCCTGCAATGATGAAGGGAATGCGCCATCCGTATTCCTGCATGGCAGCATCGCCCAGGATTGAGGCAAGGCCGTTGGCTACGATGGAGCCCAGAATAAGGCCTGAGACTGCGATGGTCATGAGTAGCGATGTGGCTAGGCCACGACGTTCGGGGCCGCCGTATTCGGCAACGTAGGAGGTGACGGTACCGATTTCACCGCCCGCGGAGAGCCCCTGAAGGCAGCGAGCCAGAATAAGTAGAGCGGGGGCTACAAAACCGATGGCTTCGTAGGTGGGGAGCAGGCCAATCACGAAGGTGGAGCCCGACATAAGGAACATGACCAGGGCCATGGTATTTTTGCGTCCGATGCGGTCACCGAGCGGGCCGAAGACGAAGCCACCGAGGGGCCTCATAAAGAAAGAAAGTGCAAAGGTGGCGAAGGATGCGAGCAGGGCTACGGCTGGTGTGTTGGCTGAGAAGAAAGCAGCGCCTACGTAGATAGCGACAAAGCCGTAGACACCGTAGTCGTACCATTCGATGAGGTGCCCGGCGACGGCCCCGATAAAGGCTTTGCGCTTTTGCTTTGTGGTACGTACCGGCTGCATCACCTTTTCTGCTTTGAAGATTGCTTCTGTCATCTTTGGTTCCCTTGGTGTTGTTTGTGCGGACGCCCCCTGTGCGGTAGGCGTTGCACTAACACTAATAATGTGATTTACATCATGGCAATGTAGGTTTTTTCATTACATGTTGTTCCGGTGTGTAATTTTCTACAATAGTGATATGCGTGAGATACCTTACATTAGCTTGGATGTTTTACTGCGAACTCTGGTTGTGGAAAAGGATGCCCTGGTGGTGAGTGCTGTAAGAGCTGTTGTTGATGAGCTCTCGGAGTACCGGGCAGTGCCACGTGAAGAGCTGGTTGATAGCGTGGCAGGGGTTTTTGATGCGGCGATAATGTGCCTAGAAAGTTCTACTCCTGTAGATGAAGTCTTGGATGGTGGGCGTGAAAGGGTCTATGAGGTGGCTCCTCGCCGAAAGGTGCAGGGGGTTTCTTTGGCCTCTGTGTTGAGGGCGCACCGCCTTGCTCTATCTGCTACCCAGCGAAGATTTGTGCAGATGGCTGAGTGTTCTGGCTTGCCTTTTGAAAAGCGCTTGGAGGCCATGGGGGTTATGTGGGAGGTGGGTGAGTGGTTCATGGTTCAGGCGGCGCGCGACTATGAACCTGCCCTGTTGAGCGACACCGAGCGGAGAAAGGTTGAAAAACGCGACTTTCTAACTCGTCTTGTGCAGGGGGTTTTGGAGGCGGCGGACGAAGAGCGCCTGGCCAGTCGTCTGGGGTTGCCCGGGGAGCTGGAATATCAGGTAGTTCTGGGTCGGGAGGTTTCCCTGATTGCATGGGCTGCTGAGGTTGAGAACGCTTTTTCGGGTGCTCTTGCCCCGGCTTTAGCCGATGCGGTTGAGGGGTGCCTGGTGGGGGTGCTTCCAGCCCTTGAGGGGGCGGACGCTGCTGCCTCCCGAGCGAGTGAGCGGCAGGATCTTCGGGGTGGAGTTCTGGCTCTTGGGTGCCCCGTGCGTATTGGAAAACTTGCAGAATCGCTGGAAGAAGCACGAATCGTCTTGGCTTCGTTAGAACTGGGCAGCGTAGGGTGCTTTGATGTGCGTAGCCGGGGCTGGCGCCTAGCGGTTGCGTGTGCTCCCTGGCTGGGGGATGTTGTAGAACAAGGGTTGTTGGTGCCTCTGCGGGAGAATCGTGGCGGCGGTGAAGCCCTGCTGATGTATGTGTGGGCGTTTTTGGAGCATGGCCGTAGTTATCGTGATGCTGCCCAGGCTCTCTATATCCACGAGAATACTTTGCGGAATAAGGTCGCGAAATTTGAGCAGATCACCGGCTGTAGGTTGAATGACATTGATGTCTGTATCGAACTAATGTGGCTGCGGCACGATATGGCCCTGAAAGGTGCTCTTAGTGTAGGTGATTCAGTCTGAAGCATTTCTTGAGAGGGCTACCATGTCATGCCTTGCCGGGCTTGTATCGATTCTTGCCGCCATCGTCATGCTGATTGGAGGTGCCACCGTGTGGGTTGCAGCGAGCAACCAGCTCGCAGAAGAACTTCAGACCCGCCGTAACCTGGTGATGGACGCTTCTTTCTTGCGCGCTTCTCTCTTCACCTCGGTTGTTTCCTTTGGTGTATCAGCCCTGGTCATGGGACTGGGAGTTGTGCTTGGTTTTATTGGTGCCGCCCTGCTCAAAATTGCTCCGAAAAAGGTAGCTGTTACCGCCTAGTTCTCTGAGTAGCAGCAAGTTCCAGCCCCGTTTCTTCGCCTCTATGCGGTGAGTAGAAGCGGGGCTGTTGCCTAGATTACGAGGTGACGGTGCTGGTAAGCTGACCATAGGATAAGGCCCAGTAGCGGGCCAATGGTTTTAGGAAGAAAGAGGACGCCGTGAGCACCCAGCCCCCCGCTTACCCCCAGCCGCAAGTACCCGCGGGCACAGGCGTCCTTCTGCCTCCTGTTCTGGACTACGAAACCCCGGGGGAGCCTGCCCAGTACCGGGTACCAGGCACCCACCGCCGCCCCTACGGAGAAATGGTGCGGGATAAGCGAGGCCGTGGCTACTACCAGGCTGTCATGGCTCTATCGGTGGGCGTGGCGAGCTGGCTTGTAGTGCTCATGGCGGGCGTTTTTGCCCTGCTAGCTCTCATTCCTGCGGTGGCAGCTATCGTGCTGGGTATCAAAGCCTTACGCGCTCGCAAGCGTAACCCGCGCACCCGCTTTCATGGGCAGACAGCCGGTATGGCCTGGGGCGGCATTGCCCTGGGCATTCTCTGCATCCCGGTGGCGGTCTTCTTCTACTTCATGGCGAGCTGGTTCCTGAACGGGGCCGAAACCGCAAACTGCGAAATCACCCATGCCGGGGACGAAGAGGCTATCACCCGCTGTATCGAGAGCAACACCAGCTACTAAAAATGAGTGGGAGCCTGCAGCGACTCTTATTCTTCCACTAAACATCGAGAGGGCCCATCGTAACCATAGGGCTGTGAGCTCCACCTCAATCACGTTATGATGGGGGAAAGCGCCCCCAGCATGCCCAGGAGCACCCCGTGACTGAATCAGAAGCACCCGCAGGCCGCTACGAGCAGGACGGCCACGCCCCACGTTTCACCCCGGCTGACCCAGCCCACCCCACAACCGACGAAATCCCCTTCATCTACCCGGCCCACTGGGAGGCGGACGTCGTCCTGCGCGACGGAGCCACCGCCAACCTGCGCC
Source organism: Rothia nasimurium (assembly GCF_042660305.1). Taxonomy (NCBI): domain Bacteria; kingdom Bacillati; phylum Actinomycetota; class Actinomycetes; order Micrococcales; family Micrococcaceae; genus Rothia; species Rothia nasimurium. The sequence continues at coordinate 16,745 of NZ_JBHSTW010000022.1, read as the reverse complement.
CCGTCGTCCCCACCGACCGGGCAGCCCTCGAAAAAATGTACGCGGGCCAGTCTGAACGCACTATCTACCTGCGTTTCTTCACCCACAAGCCCACCCTGAGCGACAAGGAACTGACTCGGTTCACCACGGTGGATCACAATAACCGGGTCGCCTTCGTCATCATGCTGGGTGATGAAATGATCGGCATCGGCCGCTACGACCGCACCCACAACCCCACCGAAGCCGAAGTGGCCTTCATGATCTCTGATGCCCACCAGGGGCGCGGCATCGGGTCAATCCTGCTAGAACACCTCGCAGCAGCTGCTAACGAACGCGGTATCGACAGGTTCAGCGCCGAAGTTCTGCCGCAGAACCGCAAAATGCTCAACGTCTTCACCGATGCGGGCTACGAGATTTCCCGCGAATTTGAAGACGGCCTGGTCATGGTCTACTTCAACATCGACCCCACCGACCGCTCCCGCGGAGTGATGGAAGCCCGCGAGCATCGCGCTGAAGCCAAATCTATCGCCGAGCTCCTCGCCCCCGACACCGTTGCCGTGATCGGTACAGCACCCCGCTGGGAAGCCAACGGTCACAAGGTCATTAAAACCCTGGTGGCAGGTGGATTCACCGGCACCCTCTACGGCGTCAACGAGGATCAGCTACCTGCCGGTGAGGTGCCCATTTACCCCAGCATCGGTGAAGTACCGGCCCGTGTAGATTTAGCTATTATCGCCGTCCCCATCGCCGAGGTAGCCGTAGCCGTAGAAGCTTGCGGCGAGGCGGGCGTCCGCGGCGTCCTCATCTACACCTCTGGCTACGCGGATGACGGGGCTCGCGGCCGCGCCCGCCAAAAAGCCCTGGTGAAATCAGCACGTAGCCACGGTATGCGCGTCATCGGCCCTGCCTCCTTCGGCCTGCTGAACAATAACCCTGGCGTCCGCCTTGACGCCACTATCAGCGCCCAGGACCCCAAGCCTGGCGCCCTGGGGCTCTTTAGCCAGTCCTCAGCTATCGGCGCCATGTTCTCTAATACCGCCGTCAAGCGCAATATCGGTGTATCGTCCCTGGTTTCAGCGGGCAACCGCGCAGATGTGTCGGGTAACGACATCATGCAGTACTGGGAAGACGACGAAGCAACCCGCGTCTGCGCCCTCTACCTTGAATCTATCGGCAACCCCCGAAAGTTCTCCCGTATCGCTCGCAGGCTCTCCCGCGTCAAGCCCGTGCTCGTGGCCAAGAACGCTGTGACCGGCCAGCAGCTTCCTCCCGGGCATTCGGGGCGGACCTCCATCGCCCCCACCGAAGCCCTGGATGCCATGTTCAAGCAGGCCGGAGTTATCAGTGCCGAAACCTTTGACCAGGTGCTCGACGTTGCCCAGGTGCTGGTCTCCCAGCCCCTTCCTGCTGGGCGGCGTGTGGCTATCCTCTCCAACGCCTCAGCCCTGGGGCAGATTATCGCCGACAAGTCCGAGGCCCTGAACATAGATGTGCGGGTGACCGAGTCTATGCTGAGGCTTACCGATGACGGTATCGACGGGCTAGAGGTGCTTGAAGACGTGGCAACCAGCGCTCTCGAAGCATCAGACATTGATGCGGCCATCGGAGTCTTCCTCACCGGCGACTCTATCGACCCCAAGGACGTTGCCCGCGTCCTTTACCGTGCAGGCAAGCGTACCGGAAAACCCGTGGTTGCTGCCTTCCCCGGCACGCTCAGCTTTGATGCCGCCCTTCGCGGAATCTGGGAAGACCCGGATGAGCGGACGCCCGCCCCGGCAGAGGGGGACACAGCGGGGGAGAGCGCCCCCCTCCTGCAAGAAGGGCTGCCCTGCTTTGAGTCACCGGGGGCTTCTATCCTGGCTTTGGCAAGCGTCATGGACTATGTGGAGTGGCGCGAGAAAGAAACCGGGGTTCTGGCTACTCCCGAGAACGTCAGCCCCAAGGCTGCGGCCGCGGACATCGCCCAGCACCTGACCCAGGTGAGCGGTGAGAACCTGCTCGATGTACCAGCTTCTGCCACCGAAGAACTCCTTGCCCACTACGGCATTAGCCTGCTGCCCGAGTACGGTTTTGACACCGCAGAAGAAGCGGTTGAGGCCGCTGCCCGGGCAGGCGGCTACCCGGTCGTTTTGAAAACCACTGATGACTTCCTGCGCCACCGCATAGATCTGGGCGGTGTGCGCCTGGGCATTGAAAGCGACGCCGAACTCATCAGCGAAATAGCCCAGATGCACCGCGTGCTTGAACCCTACGGCAGGTTCGACCTCACCGTGCAGAAACAGGCCCCGGCCGGCCAAACAGCGGTACTCACCGGCATCGAAGACCCCCTGATTGGCCCCGTGGTCTCCTTCGGCATGGCTGGGGATGCCACCAGTCTGCTGGAAGACTGGGCCCACCGCATCCCACCGCTGACCGAACGGGATGTCTACAAGATGGTGCGCTCGCCCAAGGCAGCAGCCAAGCTCTTTGCCGACGGCGACCTGCCCCAGGTGCGGGTTGACCTGCTCGAAGACCTCTGCGCCCGGGTAGCCCTGATGAAAGACAACCACCCCGAGATTGCCTACCTTGAGCTCAACCCCGTCCTGCTCTCACAAGAGACCCTCACGGTGGTGGGCGCCAAGATACGCCTGGGCAACCCCCAGCAGCGCACCGATTCTGCCCGCCGAACCATGAGCAGCTAAGTGTAACCTAGTCATGACCTAAGATGGAGGGTAGACCTACCGGCCATATCTACCCTAGAAAGAGACGAGACGATGAACCTCAGCGCAGCCGAAGCCCTCACCAGGGATATTCAGCAGGCAGGCTTTTACCCCGAGCTCGTCCTCGATACGGTCGATGAAGCCCTGGCGGGTCTGGTGCCTACCTCGCACCTGGTTCAGGTGGAGACCCACTTTGACCAGAACGAGGTGCACCGCCACATTACGGTGCTGGTGCTAGCCGGTCAGATGCTCCTGGTTGCCCACCTGGATGATCAGAACCTCGACGAAAGCGGCCAGCAGGTTCTTGCCCACGTGTCGGTTGAGACCCTGCACGTGAGCCGTATTCGAACCCTGACCATCAGTTACACCTACCCGCAGCCCCAGCACTACCGGGCCGGTAGCCCCGTCTCAGAAGTCTCGATGCTGATTGCCTGGACGGGCTCCCAGCGCCTTGACGTACAACCGGCAGACTGCCCCGACCCCGCTTGCGACGCCGACCACGGCTACACCGGCATGGGCCCGCGGGAAGACATGCTCCTGCGCGTTAGCGCCCCGGCCGACGGGGAAGAAGCAACTGCCCAGGCTAGGAGCTTCGCCCGCGCACTACGCTCTGCCCACATGGCAGCAATGAACCAGGTAGCCGCCCCGGCAGGCGGCCCCGCGCAGGCAGGGGCCTAAGATGAGCGTCCTAACCGATTACTGCGGTAACGCCCTACCCACCGAACCCGGCTATGGCGGTAACAACCTAGCTGACCTCTTCGAATCCTGCGGCACCCTGGTAGCCCAGGGGTCTATCACCCCCGACCCGCACCCCCTGCACGGGGCAGGACGTCACGACCTGCTCGGCCTGGCAGACCGCCTGCGCGCCGCCGGGGTCGACCCTACCCGCTACCGTAGCGTTTGCCTGGTCATGGTTGATGGTCTGGGGCAGAGCCTGCTGAGTGCCTATGGCTCCTACGCCCCCTTCCTGAAGAAGGCCACCCAGCTCGGCCCGATTCACTCGGCCGTCCCCTCAACCACGGTGGCTTCACTCAGCAGCCTGGGAACAGCGACCCCGCCGGGCTACCACGGCATGGCGGGGTACGAGGTGAAAAATCCGGCTACCGGGGCCGTCATGAACCAGCTCTCGGGCTGGGACAAAGCCGTCGACCCCCACCAGTGGCAGCCCCACCCCACGGTCTTTGAGCGCTACCAGAACCACCTGGATGTAGCGACAGTATCGCTGAGCAAGTATGCGGGCACCGGCCTGAGCGAGGCTGGCCTGCGGGGCGGACGCTTCGTGCACGCAGCCGGGTACGCCGCCCGTACCACCCTGGCTGCTAGCCTGCTGAACTCCCGTAAGCCGTCCCTGGTCTACCTCTACTGGGGGGAAATTGACCAGGCCGGGCACAAGTTTGGTACCCGGTCCGACCAGTGGCTTGAGCAGCTTGAAGAGCTTAACCTCGCGCTGAAATCGCTGGCCCGCAGGCTGCCCCCGCACGTGCTACTGCTGGTGACGGCAGACCACGGCATGGTCGATATCGCCCCTGAGAACCGCATCGACTACTCGGGCGATACGGCTCTGCTGGATAACATTGAGCTGACGGCGGGCGAACCCCGCATGGTGCAGCTCTACTTGAAAGACCCCAGCGCTTCTGCCCGTCAGGATGCCCTGGGCCGGTGGGCTGAGGCATGGGGAGAACAGGCCTGGGTCTTTGACTCAGAAGAACTCTTTGAGACCGGCTATTTTGGCCAGCCGGTAACCGACGAGGCTCGCCGCCGTATCGGCGATATTATCGTGGCTGCCCGCGAACCTATCGCCCTCTACGACATGCGGCACTACAAGCCCCATGCCCTGCAGATGGTAGGCCAGCACGGGTCTCTCACACTTGAGGAAACTCAGGTACCCCTGCTGATGCTACCCACCGGCTAGAACCGGTGCGGACGTCCACCCCGCCGCGTGCGGCTAGGGGCCGGTAGTTGCCGCTAGGGTGGGAGCTAGGCCGCTACCATCAGCGGCCGGAGCGGTGGGGAGGCTGGCCGCGCTGGCGGTTTCGGCGGCAGAGCCGGTTTCAACGGGGCGGCTGGGCTCGTCAATGGGAGCCGCATCGGTGGGAGCTACTACCTCGGCTGGAGTTGTAGCTACCGGTGTGGGTTCAAGCGTGAGGGTTTCTTCCGCTGCCGGGGTCTCTTCAAGAGTGGGCTCGGGCTGGGCGGTTTCTACCGCTGATTCAAGCGGGGTAGGCTCCAGGGTTGTTTCGACTACGGGGGCCTCCTGGGTGGGGGCGTAGAGCACACTGCCGGGGGCTACGGGCTCTTCGGTGCCGCCGTCCTGCTCCGTAATGGTGGGAGCCTTGGTGTTAAAGCTGGGTACTGGTGCCGCTGCTGAGCTTTCTGCTGCCGACGAGCTGGCCTCTGCCATTGTGGGGCTGGGGGTTACCTCCACCGTGGTTTGGCGAGAGGCATCGTCGTTCAGAGGGAGCAAGAAAGCAGCAACTAAGGCGATAGCAGCGGCGGTGAGAACCGCGGAGCCCACAAAGAAGACCTTCGAACCGGTCTTGCGGTCTTCCTGCTCATCTGCTGCACTCGGAGGTGCTAGGCGGTCACGTTCAGCTGCTGCGGCCGCGGCGGCGGCCAGGGCTGCCTGCCTGCGGGCTTCTTCTGCCCGCTCGGCCTCTTTCGCCGCAGCTTTTTCAGCGGCGCGGTCAGCCCGTCGTTCTTCGCGGGTGAGCTTTTCAACCACGTCCCCGTTGCGCATGAGACCAAAAGCTAGGGAATCGTCGTCCGTATCGATCACGGCGCGGGTGCTCCCGCTATCGGCAGTCACGTACTCGTAGCCGTTTGCCAGAGGAAGGGCTTTGGTCGCATCGTCGGCAGCGCCCTCGGGCGCAGGAGTGGGCAGAGCCTCGGTGGCGTCGTCTGCGGTAGGCTTCTGGTCGTCAGAATTGGGTGACTGGTGGGAACGGGGCGTGGTCACGTTTTCCTTATCAAGTGTTTCTAAGCCCTTTACCCGTGTGCGAAACGGTTGCGACGTGGGCTGGTGCGGTAAAAATAAGAGAGATTACTGTATCTAGTGTACGCGCTGAAAGCTTGCTGGTGCTGTGGTGCCTCTAACGAAAACACCCGTGAAATCGGCGACTTCCCTTGGCCCATACCCCAGTAAGAGCAAAGCCCCGCGTCCTTCCCGAAAGGGGCGGACGCGGGGCTTGGGCAGGCGCTGCCAGCGGCGGGTTTAGCGGCGCTGGTTGCCGAAGATGATGTCGTCCCAGCTCGGTACGCTGGTGCGCTTGGCCCGGCTGGACTTGGGCTGCTGGGCCTTAGGCTCTTCTTCTACCTGCTCGGCCTGCGCCTCAGGGGCATCTTCTGCAGCCTCGGAGAGGGGAGACTGAGCCTGCCGGGAATCAGCTTCGCGCTGGGGCTCCACAGCGACGGGCGAGCTATCAGTGCCCTGGCCCTGCTCATCAGGCAGGGAACCCTGAGCACTTGAAGTCTCGGCGGGCAGAGGAGCTTCCTCAAGAGCTACCGGAGCTTCGGCGCTATTCTCGGTAGCCTCCTCAGACGCCTGCTGCCCTACGGTATTTTCGCTAGTGGCATTTTCACTAGCGGTATTTTCGCTAGCGGCAGTCTGCTGCTGGGCTGCTTCTTCGGCTACCGGCGCAGCAGGCTCTTCGGCTTCAGGGGCAGATTCGGCCTGCACCTCGGCCGCGGGGGCGGGGCGGGAGCTGCGGCGGGCACGTTCGAGCAGGTCAGCTAGCTTGCGCTCACTGGCAGGGTCAAAGGAGCGGACGCCGCGGCGGGCGGTCAGCTCATCGAGCAGCTCGTTCTGTTCCTTCTGCTCGGGGATGCTCACGCGGGCGATGCGGGGCTCGGCAACCTGAACACCAACGGTGGCGGGAGCAGCCTGCTCGGGAACGTCGCTTGCAGCCTCGTCCTGGGGCGCCGCTGCCTGCTTGGCCGGGCCCGGAATGGGGGCATCGTGGGAGTGGTCGCGGCCCATGAGGAAGTAGGCGGCTTCGTTTGAAGCGTAGATGCTCTGGTTGGCAGGGTTGAAGTTCCACCGGGCGGGGAACATGACGCCGCGGGGCAAGTTAGCCTGGGCGTCCTCGCCTAGCTCTACATCGACAGACACGGTCCACTGGCCTGACTCCTGCTGCCAGGTGCTCCATTCCATGGGGGCTTGGGAGAAGTCGAAGCGTTCAGATACGGCTTCGATGTGCTGGTTGAGGCTTTGTGCTGCTCCACCCTGGCCGGGGGCGGGGGAGATGACCACGGTGCGGGCTGTCTGGATGATGTTGGCGCGTTCAGCAATGATGGGCCACTCGTAGCGGCGCACGCGCTCCGGCTCCCACCCTGACTCTGCGGCAATCTCTTCAACCGTTGCACCCTGGCGGAAGCGGGTCTGGATATCGCGGGGGCCAAAGGCTCCGCTAGCGCTGCCGCCGCGCAGGGGGCTGATACGGCGGGCACGGGCAATGCTCTGCCGTAGGTTCTGGTCGATGGGCAAGAGGTAGGTTGCGCCGTCAGATGATTCGAGGACGAGGTTTTCACCGTCGTCGTGAATGCCAGCAAGTCGCAGTTCTCGCACTGCTCGGTCTCCTTAGATGGGGCCGGGCACCGCCTCAACAGAGAGGGGTGCTCACTTCAATCTTTACACTTACTTGAAAGACTACCGGCTCAAGCTGTGCTTGAAAGCTAAAGTAGCTGGGGGCAGGGGCGAAGTTTTGAAAAAACCCGGTTTTTCAAGGGTTTTTCGCTCAAGTTCAGCAAGAGCTTGAAATATTTTTCTTACCCCGAGGCACCCCCGGTCAGGCCTTTGTGACTCGCTGAGAGAGAACATGAAGTTTGCACTTGCATTATCAGGGGCAATGGTGAACAATTCTACCCGTCACCTCAACACAGTCGTAGACCCTGACGAGCGCAGAGTTGGTCGACACCAAGACCGAGGTGCAGGTACCCCAGACCAGACAGAGGGGGTATCTACCCTTCGCACACTTAATACGGAGAAAACCATGGCAACCGATTACGATGCACCTCGCAAGCAGGATGAAGAGAGCAAGGACCAGTCCTTTGAGGAGCTGCGTTCACGCCCCTCAGAAATGCAGTCAGGTGCAGTGGATGAGGACGAAAACGCAGCGGCCGAAAGTTTTGAGCTGCCCGGTGCTGACCTCTCCAATGAAGAGCTGAACGTTGTGGTGCTCCCTGCACAGGACGACGAGTTCACCTGTGCTTCTTGCTTCCTGGTGCGTCATCGCTCCCAGATTGCTCGCGAAGAGGGCGATCTCAAGTTCTGCATCGAGTGCGAGAACTAAAGACTAAGAAACTTCAAAAGTAAGAGGGCGGGCCCGCGTTATACAACGCGGGCCCGCCCTCGTATCGCATAGAGATGATGCCTGCCAGGTGCTTAGCAGCCTTTGGATCTCTTAGTCCTCTTCGGGTAGCCCCTCATTCAGGATGGCGGCAATTTTTTCTGGGTGGCGGGAGGACGCAATCCAGTAGGGAGTGGGGTCTGCCGGGTCAGTAATCTGAATGCGAATCACCGAGGTGATCCACCCGCGGAAACACATGTAGGCGCGGCCATCGAGGGCCGGGCCGGTGGCGAGGCGGGCATCTTCACCTCGGAAGGCGTAGGCTCGACCAACATAGTCACGTTCGATACGGGCCCGGCCAAAGCGCACGGTAGTTTCGGTAATTTCGATGGTGGGGGAGCTGCCGTAGAGTATTCCGCCGACCAGCAGGAACATCACGATACCGGCAATAATGCCAGCGGTGATATTAATCGGTGCGCCGACCAGGAAAGAGGCTAGGCCAACGCCCAGGCAGCCTATCCACAGGCCGATTCCGGGGGCCAGTCGTTCACGGTACAGCACGGTGGGGGCGGTAGCAGGCATAGCTTCCTTCGACGAGGGACAAGTTGTGAAGTATGAGCCGGGGCAAACCCGGTGCACAGGTTCTAGTCTAAGGGGTTTTGGCGCCTGATGTGGGCGGCACCGGAGCGCTTAAGCCGGTACAGTAAAGAGGGTGATGAACCAGCTTAAGATTGATATCAAGATGCTCGATGAGGGAATTGAGCCCCCCGCCTACGCTCAGCCAGGGGACGCCGGTGCTGATTTGCGCTCGCGCGTGGACCTCACCCTGCAACCGGGTGAGCGGGCCCTGGTGCCGACCGGTGTGGCGATTGCCCTGCCTGAGGGGTATGTGGGTCTGGTGCACCCCCGTTCAGGTCTGGCTGCTAAGCACGGCATTACGATTGTGAACGCACCGGGCACCGTTGATTCCGGGTATCGGGGTGAGCTTATGGTCTGCCTGCTCAATACCGACCGGGAGCAGGTTTTTGAGATTCAGCGCGGTGACCGCATTGCGCAGCTGGTTATTCAGCGGTTTGAGTCGGCTACTTTTAATGTGGTGGAGAGTTTGAGCGAAACCGAGCGTGGAACTGCCGGGTTCGGTTCAACGGGCGTACAGTAAGAGCAGTAGATAGGCGAGGGCCGAAGGAGGCACTATGTTTGGTTTTGGTAAGAAAAAGAATGGCGCGGACGCCGCGGCTGAGCGTGAGCAGGGCGCAGCAGCTGCCGCTGTAGAGAGCGACGAGAAAGAAACCGCCGCTGAAGAGGCACCTGCTGAGGCTGCCCAGGTCGGCACCCAGCAACCTGTCGCGCAGGAGGAGCCTACGGCGTCCTTCGTAGAATTTACCCGTGATAACGGCCCCTTTGACATTACCGAGCAGCGCACCGGCTCTAGCTACATCGACCTGGGTGGCCTGCTGGTCAAGAGTAACCCCGGGCTGAACCTGCGCCTTGAGGCGGACCAGAAGACCCAGCAGGTTATCGCGGTGACCCTGCAACTGGGTGAGGGCACCCTGCAGGTTCAGGCTTTTGCGGCTCCCAAGAGCCGCGGTATCTGGGATGAGATCCGTAAGGAACTGTCTGAGAGCGTGCGCCGCCAGGGTGGCCAGGTTGATATCAACGACGGCCCCTTCGGGCGTCAGCTGATCTCCCGTGTACCCGCTGAACTCCCCGACGGCCGCAAGGGCTTCCGTATTGCCCGTTTCGTGGGTGTGGACGGCCCCCGTTGGTTCGTCCGCGGTGTCTTCTCGGGCAAGGCCGTGCTACCCGGTGAGAGCGCTACCGCCCTTGAAGAGGTCTTCCGTACCATCGTGGTCAACCGTGGCTCTGACCCCATGCCCCCGCGCGATCTTTTGCCCATGCGCGTACCCCAGAACATTCAGGACGCCGCAGCCGCCCAGGCCGCAGCCGCAGCTGCTGCCCAAGCTGAGAAGAAGCCTACTCTTGAGGTGCCCCGCCGCGGCCCCGAGATTACCGAAATTGGCTAGGGGCCATGCCAGAGACTGCGTCGCCTTTTACTCAGCAGCAGGTTGCCGGCCCTGCCACTCGCCTGGAAGGGTACCCCGAGAGGTTTCGGGCGCGAGCTGCCGGGCGGGTGACCCGCGTGCACATGTCGCATATGGGGGCTAACCCCCGTTTCGAGGTGACCTTGGTGGTTGAGAAGTCTAAGCCGCTGCCTCCTGCCAAGACTCACCCCATGACGGGTATGCCGATTGCAGAGACAGGCGAGGACTTGGACGACACCACTGATGTGAGCACCAGTGAAGATACATCAACCGGCCAGTTTTCTGTACTTGATGAGGAGACCGGCTTCACCAGCCGGTTTAGCGTTAATCGTGCGGCTCCCCGCCTGCTCTACCCGGAGTTCCCGCCCCTGAACCCCGGTGCGGTGCTGACCTTGATTTGGCAGGGGCAACGCCAGGTTCCGGGAATTGAGGCCGGGGGCTACCTTCGAGTCTCGGGTATGCTGAGCACCCGCGAGAAGCCCCTGATGTACAACCCGCGCTACGAGATTGTGCCTGCTCTTTAGCAGGGACCAAATAAGGACGTCGGCCCCACCTTCTGCGCAGAAGGTGGGGCCGACGTCCTGATGGTGTAGAGCAGGTGCTAGCTGAAGAGGGCCCGGATGTCGTCCTCACCGCTGGGGGTGGTGACGAAGAAGAGCTCGTCGCCACCCTCAATCACATCGTCGCCGCTGGGGGTAATCGGCACCCCGTCACGCAAGATAGCTGTAAGGGTGGTTTCGTCGGGCCACTGCACATGATCGACCGTGTGGCCAATAACAGGATGGTCTGCTGGTACGGTGTATTCCACCAGGGTAGCGCTACCGGTCTTGAGAGTAAGCAGGCGGACGACGTCCCCCACCTCCACAGCTTCCTCCACCAGGGCAGTCATGAGGCGGGGAGTCGATACCGCAACGTCCACGCCCCAGGAGTCGTCAAAGAGCCACTCATTCTTGGGGTTATTCACGCGGGCAACAGTGCGGGGCACACCGAATTCACTGCGGGCTAGGAGGGAGACAACCAGGTTAGTTTTGTCGTCGCCCGAGGCAGCAACGATGACGTCGGCGTTCTCAGGCTTGGCCTGCCGTAGGACGGATAGCTCGCAGGCATCGCCAATCACCCAGTGGGCATGCTGGATGTCACTGCGGGAGATAGCCTCTGGCTTGATGTCGATGATGGTGACCGTGTGGCCGTGGGAGAGGAGTTCGCGGGCGCTGGATGAGCCCACCGAACCTGCACCGATAACGATTACTTCCATTCCAGATCCCCCTCAGCGTTACGTGCCGGGGGAGCGCCCAGCACCCTGGCAATCTCGTTGATGTCCTCGGTACGCATCATGGCGTGTACCGTATCACCCTGCTGGTAGGAGATGTCCTTGGTAGGCAGCATACCCTCCCCAAAACGAGTCAGGTAGGCCACTCGAACACCCGCTGCCTGTTCGATCTCGGTGAGGGCGTGACCGGCCCAATCCTCATGCAGCTGGAGCTCGCCCAGCATCAGACGGCCCGAGGCTTCACGGAAGTCACCGGCCATGGCCTGCTCCGGCAAAATCCGGCGCAGCACCTGATCGGTGGACCAGCGCACTGCCGCTACCGTCGGAATACCAAGACGCTGGTAGAACTCGGCCCTGTTGGGGTCATAGATGCGGGCCACCACGTGCTGCACCCCAAAGGTCTCGCGGGCCACACGGGAGGCAATGATGTTGGAGTTATCCCCGGACGATACAGCAGCAAAGGCGTAGGCCTGCTCAATACCGGCCCGTTTGAGGGTCTCACGGTCAAAACCCACACCGGTGACTTTCTTGCCCGCAAAATCCTTGCGTAGCCTGCGGAAAGACCTATCATCCTGGTCAATGACCGCGACCGTATGGCCAGCATCTTCAAGAGTATGAGCCAGCATGACTCCCACACGACCGGCACCCATAATCACAAAATGGGGCACTTAGCACCTCACCAAAGCACAGCAATAAGAAACATGAACCCTGCTGGGCAGGGCTGACACTAGTCTACGCCCGGTAGTCCCACCACCCAACCGGCGCGCCCGAGCCGCGCGGGAGCGTCCTGACCCACAGCCAAAATGTGGTGTGTGTAGCTGTGTTTTCTCTGCGCTAGCGACTACGGTTAGAGCCTGTGAGAAATATTAGGAGCGCGGCCACCCGCCTGATCTTTGGTGCCCCCGTCACCAGCAGGCATGCCAAAAAAGGCAACCTGCCCAAGCGCCGTGCCCTGCCCCTCTTTGGGGCCGACGGGTTCTCATCGGTCGCCTATGCCCCCGACGAAATTCTGCTCACCCTTCTGGTCGCTGGCCACGGGGCTCTGGCCTATTCCCCCCTGGTGGGTCTGGGCATTGCCCTGATCCTGCTGGTTGTGGTGGGATCCTACCGCTACAACATTCAACACGTGGGCGAGCGCGGCGATTTTGCCCTGGTGCACCAGAACCTGGGGATTACTGCCGCTATCGTGCTGGGCGCGGCCCTGATGGTGGACTTTATGCTCACCGTAGCGGTGTCCCTGTCGTCTGCTGCCCAGTACCTGGAGTCGATTACCCCGGTGCTGCTAGGGCACCAGAGACTGCTTGCCTGTTCCCTCATTGGCCTGGTGACCTTTATCTGCCTGCGTGGCCTCAAGGTGATGCTGCGGGTGTCGCACCTTCCCTCTTACGTGTTTTTGGTGCTGCTTGCGGTAACCGTGGCCTGCGGTCTCATTGCGGACGCCACCGGGCAGCTCGGGCGCGCGGTATCGGCTGAGTACACGGTGGTGGTACCCGACGGTGCTGCCGAGGTGCTGACCACCCAGCTCGGTGTTGGCCTGCTGTTGGTGAGGGCTTTTGCCTCGGGTTCTGTAGCGCTGACCGGGGTAAACACCATCAGTAACGCCGTGAAGGCCTTTGCGCCGCCGCGTCAGCGCAATGCGGCCACCAGCCTGATGGTGATTGGTGGCCTGTCTGCCCTGTCCCTGCTGGGGGTGCTCTACCTGGCCCGACAAACCGGGGTGGTCAGCGTCCTTGACCCGGCTCAGGGGCTACTGATTAACGGGCAGCCCGCGGGCGAAGACTTTCACCAGGTACCCGCTCTGCTCCAAATCACCGATGCTATCTTCGGCCTCCCCCTGGCCAGCGTCCTGCTGGGCGCAGCCACCATCGGAGTGCTCATCGTGGCGGCCATGACGGCCTTCACCGGCTTCCCCATGCTAGCGACCACCATCGCCGCGAAACAGTACCTACCGGTGCACCTCTCAGCGCGCAGCTCCACCGCGCTCTACGCCAACGGCGTGCTGGCCCTGGGGTCCAGCTCTATGCTGCTGGTCGCTATCGTCGGCCCCAACGTGCACGCCCTGGTGCAGATGTACATTGTGGGTGTCTTTACCGCCATGACCCTCACCCAGTACGCGGTGCTCCGCAACCGCTGGCGGGCCCAGCGCATCACCCTCGATACCAAAAAGCGCCGCACCCTCTGGCGCGACATCGGCATCAGCGCCATCGGTACCGGTGCCTCGGTTACCGTGCTCGTGGTCATCATTCTTACCAAGTTCACCCACGGTGCCTGGGTTACCGTGCTGCTCATTCTTCTTCTGACCTGGCTCATGATCAAAACCAACAAACACTACAGCAATATCGACCGGCAGCTAGCCCTCTCAGCCGACCCCGAACAACTGGCCGCAGACCGGGCGCTGCCCTCCCGCGTCCACGCCCTCATCTACGTTGAGCGGGTACGTAAACCCGTGCTCCGGGCCCTCGCTTACGCACGGGCCTCCCGCCCCTCATCCATCGAAGCTCTCGTGGTGAACGTGGACGAAGCCCGCACCCGCGAAAACATCGACACCTGGGAAGCCCTCGAACTGCCCGTCGACCTGACTGTGCTGGACTCGCCCTACCGCAACCCCGCTGCCAGCGTGCTCGAATACGTGCAGCAGATGCGCCAAAAATCCCCCCGCGACGTACTCGTGGTCTACCTGCCCGAATACGTGGTCTCCTACTGGTGGCAGGGCATCTTCCACCGCCGCACCGTGCACAAACTCAAAGCCCACTTGCGCCACGAACCGGGCGTCGTCGTAGCCTCCGTGCCCTGGCAAATCGAACGATAAACTAAAAACCCACCGAGCCACCCTCAAAGCGAGAAACACATGTCTACCACCCCCACCACACCCGAACCTGCTATCGGTGACCTCCTAGAACTCACCCCCGAGCGTCCGGCCCACGGCGGCGCCCTTGTCGCTAGAGCGGACGACCGCGTCATCTTCATCCGCCACGGAGTCGTGGGGGAGACCGCCACCGCCCGCATCACCGGCCGCGGCCCCAAAGGCCGCTTCTTCTTCGCAGACGTCGTCTCCGTAGAGACTCCCGCACCGGAGCGCCGCCTCCACCCCTGGGCACCGGCGGACTCGCTCGCGTCCGCTCACCCCCTCGGCGGCATGGAATACGGCCACCTGGACCTAGCGACCCAGCGGGCCTACAAGCAGCAGATCGTGAAGGAACAGCTGGTGCGCCTGGGCGGGGTGCCTGAACATCACCCCCTGCTGGCTTCCCTGCCCGTTCACGCCCTGCCCAGCGATGACCGGGGGCTGCACTGGCGCACCCGCGTGCATTTTGCGGTGGAGCGCGAAAGCCAGCAGATCGCCATGTTCCCGCACTCTAGCTCAACCCCCGTGCCCGTCACCGGCTTCCCTCTGGCCGATGAGCGCATCGAGGCCCTCGAACTGCACCGCCTCAAGCTGGCCGGTATCACCCGGGTTGATGTGGCTGTAGCCGCCACCGATATGCTGGCGGTGGTCTTTACCGTGTCATCGCGGACTACGCCCGCTGAGGTCGCCGAAGGCATCGAAGAGCAGGCCCGGGCCCTGTGGGGGTCGCTGGAAGAGCGCATGATCACCCTGGTCTTTACCCCCGAGAAAAAGGGCGGACGCCGCCGCGGCACCAAACCTGCCGACGTCATCGCCGGTGCCGCCAACCCCAATCTGTTGGAAACCGCCACCGTCTACGCCCAGGACTTCTACTGGAACGTGGCTGCTACCGGCTTCTGGCAGATTCACCGGGCTGCCCCCGAGGTGCTGGGTAACGCCGTGCTTGAGGCTGCCCGCCTGAAAAAGGGGATGACGGTCTACGACCTTTACGCAGGTGCGGGCTTCTTCACCGCACTGGCCGCTGACGCGGTGGGGGACAGGGGCACGGTGCTGTCCGTTGAGGGATCCCCGGTGACCAGCAGCAACGCGTCCGAGAACTTTGGCGACGAAGGCCCGTCACGCACTCACAGGTCTGAGCGGACGCGTGTGCGCGTAGAACGCGGGGACGTCGCCCGGGTGCTTGAGAAGATCAGCGGTGAGGTGGCCGAGGGGCGCTACGCCGCCCCTGACGTGGTGATTTGCGACCCGTCCCGTGAGGGCGCAGGCCGTACCGTGATGGAGCAGGTATCTGACCTGAACCCCTCCACCCTGGTTTATGTGGCCTGTGACCCGGCAGCCCTGGGGCGCGACACCGGCTACCTGCGCGCAGCGGGCTGGCGACTTGTACGCGTCGAAGCCTTCGACATGTACCCTAACACCCACCACGTGGAAGCGGTGGCGGTGTTTAGCCGGTACGGGGCATAGGGGCTCCCAGAAAAGACCAGCTAACTCAGAAAAACCCACCTAGTTCGTGGGTTTTTCTGATTTAAATGGTACCTACACACTTAGATGGTTCCGTCTGAGTCTTCTTGCAGAGTTAGCCCCGTCGCAGGGCTCCCTCAATAAAGAACAGGGTAGCAATAAAGAGAACTGTTATTAGACCCTGATCGGACATAAAAGTTGGTTCCCACTCAAGTTTGCTAAGCCCAGCAGATTTTTCTATTCCGCGGGCGGTCAAGTCGGTGAGTAGGGAGTACCCAATCATTCCGACCAGCAATACAATGGGGGCGACCCGAAGGCGGTTCAGCGCCCTGAGCGTGAAATCTGCCTTGCGGTAAAAAGACTTAGCGACCTGATGAAGAAGTACAGCTACACAAAGGTACATGAGGAACTTCCAAGCAAAAGCCGACCAGGCCAGAATCTGGGTGCCTGTGCTCAGCCCCTCGGAGCTAACCCAGTATGTTCCACCTTCTAGCTCAGGGTTGTAGCGGTGAAGAGAGCTGGGAATTCCATGCTCGGGCCACTGCACAAAGGCAACATAAAGAATAAGAACTACAGCAAAAGCTGTATAGGCCGTCGCAACTGAGAACTGGTATTCAGCAGGCTGAGGCTTGCTGTTGTCGGTTGTAAGACCAAAATATTTTGATAGAGCTTTCATGAGTCTTTTCCTTCGTCCTTGTAGGTAAAGATGTCACCAGGGGCGCAGCCGAGTACCCGGCAGAGGGCAGTGAGGGTGGTAAACCGGACGGCGCGGGCGCGGTTATTTTTCAGTATGGAAAGATTCGCAACAGAGATTCCAACATGATGTGAGAGGTCCACCAGGCTCATGTTGCGCTCTTCCAGGAGCTTATCTAGGTGGCAGGTGATGCTGTGTTCTTCTTCTGATACCATAGAGTCCTTTGCTACGGTGAGTCATATTGATTATCAATATGGCCCTATCGCTTCATATTGAAAATCGATATGCAAGGCTTCTTTGGGCCCATCATGAAAAAGAAAAGACCAGAAAATCAGAAAAACCCACCTAGTTCGTGGGTTTTTCTGATTTAAATGGTACCTACCCCTGTAGTGAACTAGCCCCCGAAAGTTGGACTGGTTTAATCCTAGACCGTCAGGGCTGCCAAAGCCTGGCTCCGATACCCCATCGGA
>NZ_JBHSTW010000021.1:0-5692 GCF_042660305.1 Rothia nasimurium | reverse complement strand
CGTTGGGGTTGTATGGGCGGGTGTTTGCGGTGGTGCGGGGGTTGGTGTTTTTGGCTGCGGGTGGGACTTTTGAATAAGCCTCCTTCTTCTTCAACCTCTGTGGCTGTTTCGCCTAAACCTGCTACAACCTCTGATACGGCTTCCGCTTCTCCAACTTCAGATGAGCCAACTGATCAGGTTGTTTCTACTGAACCAACAGCAGATGTTACTTCGGAGCCGTCTGCGCCCCAGACAGTTACTACTTCTCAGAAAAACGCTGCGCCGGGAACAGACTGCGGTCTTGCCGAATCAGCCGGAACCCAAAACCATATCTACGTATTTGGCGGCCAGGTCAGCTGTGATGAGGCCGTTGATGTCATGCAGTCCTTCCTGCCCTCGATGACAGACGGTTCTGTAGGGCAGGCTCGTGCACAGGTAGCTTTGGGTGACTACACCTGCCAGGAAAACGATAGTTCAAGCCGTATTACGGGTGCTTACGCTACCTGTACTAATCCTGTGAATAACGCATACATACAGTTACGCTCGGGTATTGTCCCTATTCCAGGTCCGGTAGCTGATGCTTCGCAATACTATTCCACGGTTGCTCAGAGCACCTATGACTATGGTTTTGCTCCAGCTGGTGCGTCGATGGGAACCTTCGGCTGCGGTATCAATATGGGAGGTCTCGGCGTAGTATGCGAGACCGCTCAGACCAATGGGGCCGTTGCCGGCAATCCTATTGGTGGTTATGTCAAAACCTGGAAGGTCACCATGAACCCAAGCGCTGGCGTGGTTGTTGAGGAAGGCGGCCTGCAGGGGCCGAGTGAGACAACGTCTCAAAGCACCGCGCTTGATGTTGGTACCGTTATTAACTTCAACGGTGTTTCCTGCCAGGCTGTTTCTGCCGATTCCATCAAGTGCATTGGCACTGATGGTGCAGGCTTCACCATTTCACCTGACGGCGTGACCCAGCCCTAGCGGCGTTTGAGCGGACGCCCGTTCCTCCCCAAGCGGAGAGGGACGGGCGTCCGCCTCGTTCTGGAATAGGTTGTGTTGTTCTCTCGGGGGCTATCCAAGAAAAACCACTAGTCGTACAATTGGTTGTACAAGAAAGGCTGTGTGGTATGAAAACGCCTGGGAAGACTACCTCTGGTGGCAGCAGCAGGAGCACAAAGTCCTCAAACGCATTAACACTCTAATCAAAGATTAGGAAGTGATGGAAAGTCTGGGTGCCTTTCCCATCTAGCTGCCGCGGGCGTCCTTTCTTTTTGCCCTAGTGTACGGGTAGAATGGAGGGCTTGAATTTTCCGCGATGAAGGGTTCCCTCTTGACCGAGAAGACAACCACAACCGGTGAGCAGACTGCCGCTGAAAAAACCTACCAGGCCCAGCTGGCAGGCGAACGAGCTTACGTGGCTAAGCTATACGCTCGTCTTGATGAGCTCCGAGACATGAACGAGAAGAAGCTCAAGAACACCCGCAAAAACCAGGCGGTTGGTAGCCACCAGAACCGTTCAGAGCGTGACGCCTACGCCCAGCACTACGAAGACCGCCTGGCCCAGTACAACGCGGTTGACCACCGCCTAGCTTTTGGCCGCCTTGACCTCGACGACGAGGCCATCCGCTACATCGGCCGTATTGGCCTGGCCACCGAAGACCACGAGCGCCTACTCATTGACTGGCGCGCCCCCGAAGCGGGTACTTTTTACCAGGCCACAGCCTTCAACCGCCAGGGTGTGCGCCGCCGCCGCCACCTCATGCTTGAGCGTCGCGAGGTCACCGGCTTCGAAGATGACGTACTCGACTCAGCCATGCTCGATGAGGGGGATGAGAACCTGCACGGGGAAGGTGCCCTGCTGGCTGCCCTCAACCGTAAGCGCACCGGCCGTATGGGCGATATCGTTGCCACTATTCAGGCGGAGCAGGACGCCATCATCCGCGCCGACCTGGCGGGCGTCCGCGTCGTGCAGGGCGGCCCCGGTACCGGTAAGACCGCTGTTGCCCTGCACCGCGCTGCCTACCTGCTCTACACCTTCCGCGAGCGTCTGAATAACGCCGGTGTGCTGGTCGTTGGCCCCTCCGCCTCCTTTATGTGGTACATCGAGCGTGTTCTACCTTCGCTGGGTGAAACCGGCGTGGTCATGTCGTCTCTTGCAACCCTGTACCCGGGTATCAAGGCCGTACCCGAAACCGACCCCGCTGTTGCTAGGGTCAAGGGCGATTTACGCATGGCCGAGGTCATCAAAAAGGCAGTAGCCGACCGCCAGAAGGTGCCTGCCAAGCCCGTGAAGATGTACGTGGACTCTACCGCCATCGAGATGACCCCCGGCATGGTCAAGCACGCCCGCGCCGCCGCGCGTTCCACCGGCAAACCCCATAATGAGGCCCGGGAAACCTTTGTGAAGGTGCTCCTCAAAGAGCTCACCGTCCAGCTCAACGAAAAGCTGGACGTTGCCGCCGGCCATGCGGTTGATCGCCCCTACCTGGAAGAGGATATCCGCGAGTCCATGGATGTTCGCCGGGCCATTAACCTGGCCTGGATGCCCCTGTCACCCGAGACCCTGGTGCGCTCGCTGTTCTCCAAGCCGCACTACCTGCACAGCGCGACCGCCGGCGTCCTTACCGATAGTGAACGCGATGCCCTGGCCCGCGCAGCGAACATGCCCTTTACCGAGTCCGATGTTCCCCTGCTCGATGAGGCTGCAGAACTGCTCGGTGACTTCTCCAAGGTCGCCGGTGCCGGGGCGGCCGCCCGCGCCGAGGCGGCCCACCAGGCTAACCTCGAAAATGCGCGTAAGGCTCTGGAGAACGTGGACCAGCAGCTGGCCGATATGGGTGTCGATGGTGTGGTCACCGCCGAGCAGATTGCTGAGCTCAACGAGGAACGCGGTGAGCGTATGACCGCCGCCCGCGCCGCGCAGGCTGACCGCACCTGGGCCTACGGGCACGTGGTGGTCGACGAGGCCCAGGAGCTTTCTCCCATGCAGTGGCGCCTGCTCATGCGCCGCTGCCCCATGAAGTCCTTCACGATTGTCGGCGACATTGCGCAGGCTTCATCGGCTGCTGCCTCCCAGTCCTGGGCGCAAGCTCTGGAACCCTTCGTGGGGGAGCGCTTTACCCTGGAGGAGCTGACCGTCAACTACCGCACCCCCGCCCAGATTTCAGATACCGCCGTGGCGGTTGCCCGGGCCGCTGGCCTGGAAATTTCGGCCCCCCGCGCCGTGCGCGAAGGTAGCTGGGCACCGACCGCTCGTATCGTGGGTGAGGACGGCCTCTACCCGGCTGTGGTGAGCACCGTCAGCGATGAGCTGGAGCAGGGCGCCGGTGGCCTCATTGGCGTGATTGTCAGTGAAGAGCGCTACCGCGAGACCGCCCTGGCGATTGCTGCCGAGCACAAGGGTAAGCTGGGTACCTCGGCCTCAGCCCTGGAGCACCAGGTACTCATTCTGACCCCGTGGGAGGCCAAGGGTCTGGAGTTCGACACCGTGATTATCGTTGAGCCCGCCGACCTGGTGCGCGCTGCTAACGGTTCAGTTGGTGACCTTTATGTTTCCATGACCCGCCCCACCCAGCGCCTTCACCTGCTGGCCTCGCGTGAGCTGCCGGCTGGTCTTGTCCCTACAGAGTAGCCTTCTTCTGGTTCCTGAATGAGAGGACGCCGCTGCCTCCTTCCCTGCCGTTGAGCAGGGGAGTGGGGTGGCGGCGTCCTTTTTCTATCTCTCAATCAGAGAACACCGCAGCTGTCCGAAGCCTGCCTGGGCGGTGAACTGGTACCGTGGTAGCAGGTGGCTTTGCCACTGCTTTTTGTTCATTACTAACCATGGAGTAACCGTGTCTGAAGAGACTCTTGCAGCTCAGCACAACGATGATTCCTTCGAGAATATCTGGCAGGAATTGAAGTGGCGTGGCTTTGTGCACGTCAGCACCGATGAAGAAGCCCTTGAGAAGGCGCTGGCTGAAGAGACCGTGAACTTCTATATCGGTTACGACCCCACCGCAGCTTCCCTGCACCTGGGGCACCTGGTCCAGCTGCTGCTCATGCGTCGCCTGCAGCTGGCTGGCCACCGCCCCTTCGGCCTGGTCGGCGGTGCTACTGGCCTGATTGGGGATCCCCGCCAGACCTCTGAGCGTGTGCTCAACTCCCGCGATGTAGTTGAGGGCTGGGTAAGCCGTCTGCGCGGCCAGATTGAGCGTTTCTTGTCCTTTGAGGGTGAGAACGGGGCCCAGATGGTCAATAACCTGGACTGGACCAGCGAACTGTCTGCCATCGATTTCCTGCGCGAAATCGGTAAGAACTTCCGCGTGGGCACCATGATTAAAAAGGAAATCGTGGCCAAGCGCCTGAACTCTGAAGAGGGCATCTCCTACACCGAGTTCTCCTACCAGATTCTGCAGGGCAACGACTTCCTGGAGCTTAACCGCCGTCACGGCATCACCTTGCAGTGTGGTGGCTCTGATCAGTGGGGCAACTTGACCAGTGGCACCGAGCTGGTCCGCAAGGTGACCGGTAAGTCTGTCCACGCCCTGGGCACCCCGCTCATTACTAACTCTGACGGTACCAAGTTTGGTAAGTCTGAGGGTAACGCTATTTGGCTCGACCCCGAGATGTGCTCACCCTACGCCTTCTACCAGTTCTGGCTGAACACCGCTGATGCTGACGTCGCTGACCGTCTCAAGGTCTTCACCTTCAAGACCCGCGACGAAATTGCTGCCCTGCAGAAGTCTGTTGAAGAAGAGCCCTTCAAGCGCCTAGCCCAGAAGACCCTGGCCTACGAGGTGACCTCTCTGGTACACGGTGTTGAAGCTACCGAAAAGGTGATCGCTGCTTCTGAGGCTCTCTTCGGCAAGGGCGATTTCGCTGCCCTGGACGAGGCAACCCTCAAAGCCGCTACCGCCGAGCTGCCCCATGCGGTACTTTCAGCTGACCAGTTAGACATGGTGACTGTACTGACCGAGACCGGCCTTTCTGCTTCTAAGTCCGAGGCCCGCCGCACCCTCAAGGAAGGCGGCGCAGCAATCAACAACGTCAAGGTACAGGGCGAGGACGCCGCCCTCACTGAGTCTGACCTGCTTCTCGGCAAGTACGCGGTAGTTCGCCGCGGCAAGAAGAACATGGCAGTTGTTGAGGTTGCCCAGTAAGTTCTTCTCTTGAGTGAGGACGCCCGCCCCACCTCTCCTCCTTACACAAGGAGAGAGTGGGGCGGGTTTTGTTATTTGCGCTTGCCAGGGCAGTAAAAGCGGACAAAAACGGAGTTGGGCCTGGGCAGGGGTCTGCGAGGCTAGAAAAGTTTTTCAAAATATTTTTGAGAAAATTTAACCCGCTGTTTACTAGGGGAAATATCTTCGTTTGGGTGGGTTTAGGTGGTGTTTTGAGGGGGAAGGAGCTTTTGTCGGGTTGCATGCTCCAAAAAACCTGCGTAAAGTATAACGAGTCGCTGAGGCGAGGGAGACTGAAACGAAGCGATGATAATCGAATAGTGCACCACAAGTTGAGTCAATAAAGACTCCCAGGGAAAGTTAATTGAACTGGTTTTCGGGTTTGAAGCTAAGGCTTCGAAGTAAAGAAAAGAGCTTGTGGCTATCGTCACGCTCTAGCGAGTTGCGATGATGGAAAAAGCATTATAGACTGAATGAGTTGCCCAAACGGGTAACACAAAAACTTGAGAATGACCGATACGAAACACCGGCCAGCATCTGGCTAGGGTTGAGAATGC
>NZ_JBHSTW010000020.1:0-31081 GCF_042660305.1 Rothia nasimurium | reverse complement strand
GTTGGGGTTGTATGGGCGGGTGTTTGCGGTGGTGCGGGGGTTGGTGTTTTTGGCTGCGGGTGGGACTTTTGAATAAGCCTCACAGAATATTAATTTTTCTGGAAATAATAACTCTGTGACGCAAAGCGGGGTAATAAATAACTTCGGATCTTCGGAAATATTTTCAGCGGAGCAAGCTAGAAAAATTGAGTCGTTGTTTGAGTCGATGAGCACGCAAGTTAGTGAATTTATCACAGACTTTAATCAGCGAGCTGCCCTCCAAGAAATCGTAACTGACTGCGAGCAACAAATTAAACAGGCTGAAACTCAGGCTGTTGCCGCTGAAAATGCAAACTCATTTTTTGAGCGCATGAAAGAACAGCTCAAACAGGATGGACCAAGTGAAGCTGCCAACATTATCCTTTCACTGATTCGGCAACTACTACAGATGATAGTTAGCTAGAAACTCTGATTATTTCACCACTTGTCTCGGAGCGTAAATACACTACTAACTAGCTATTCAGATGATAGGTGAAGCAGGCTCACAGCGAAGCTGCTGGCTCGGGGCTGGCGTGAATCGCTTGTGAGCGCTAGCGAACCAGCGAGAGGGTCGACAGCGAGCGTGAGCCTGCTTCACCTATAAAGAAGAGTGACCACTAAACTGGGGGGCCATGACCCTTTCCACCTCCCGTGCCCTCTACGAGGCGGCGTCCGCGTCCGCCCTGGCTCTGCCCGCAACCGAGCTCTACCGCTTCACCTCCCGCAGCAACGCCGAAGCCGCCCGCGTAGGCGGCAAGTGGTTCATGGTGCTAGCTGAGAAGGACGGCACCCAGCTGGTCAACCTCAAAGCCCACCCGGCCGACGTTGCAGCTATCATCGAAACCCACCCGGCGGCGCGCCCTGCCTGGCACATGAACAAAACCCACTGGTACAGTCTCGTACCCCACCCAGATGTGGCTGGTGAGCTGCTAGCCGAGCTCATCGCGGAGTCCTATCTCACCGTGGTTGAGTCCCTGCCTGCTCGTAAGCGTCCGCCCGGCTGGCAGGCCGTGGCAGAAAAACTCAAGGTGACAGAATCTCACCAGCCGGAAAACCCACCGGCCTAATCCGCTGCGGCTTGACGACCGCGTTAAAATCAAAGAGTGAGCACAACAGACAACACCCAGAACTCCACTGCACCCGCAGACTTTACCCTGCGCACCATCGACCTGCGTGGCAGCAACCACTCCTACGCCGAGCTGCGCCGTATCGTCCCGCGCCAGACCACAGAGTTCGTGGGCAATGCGCTCACCACCGTGCACGATATCCTCGAGAACGTACAGGACCGCGGCGCTGACTACCTGCGAGAACTCTCCGCCCGTTTCGATGGAGTAGAGCAGGGTGCCCTGCGCGTACCGCAGAGCGCTATCGACCGGGCGGTCGAGAACCTTGACCCGGGCGTCCGCAAGGGCCTAGAAATCGCCATCGAGCGCACCCGTGCTTTTGCCGCCGCCCAGCGCCCCGCCGACCAGACCATCGAAGTTGCCCCCGGGGCCGTCCTCACCAACCGCTGGACCCCCGTGCGCCGCGCCGGCGTGTACGTGCCCGGCGGCCTGGCCGTCTACCCCTCATCGGTCATCATGAACACCGTACCCGCCCAGGCAGCGGGCGTCGGCTCCATCGTGCTCTGCACCCCGCCCCAAAAAGAATTCGACGGCCTGCCCCACCCCACCATCCTGGGTGCAGCCGGGCTGCTGGGCATTACCGAAGTCTGGGCCATCGGCGGCGCCGGTGCCCTGGGCGCTATGGCCTACGGACTGGACGACGCCGGTGAAGTTCTTGAACCCGTCGACACCATCACCGGCCCCGGCAACATCTTTGTTGCCATGGCCAAGCGGGCCCTGCAGGGTGTTGTGGGTGTGGACGGTGAAGCCGGAACCACCGAAATTGCGGTCATCGCCGACGACACCGCCAACCCCGACTATGTTGCGGCGGACCTGATTTCCCAGGCCGAACACGACCCCAACGCCGGGTCCGTCCTGATTACCCACAGCCCAACCCTCGCCGCCGCAGTGCAGGACGCCATCAATCAACGAGCCGCTGCGACCAAGCACAGCGAACGCGTTGCTACTGCCCTGACCGGCCCCCAGTCCGGCGTGGTGCTCACCGATAGCCTCGAAGCCTCAATCGCGGTAGCCGATGCCTACGCAGCAGAGCACCTCGAAATCCATACTGAGAAGGCAGAAGAGGTGGCCGGTCGGGTGCGCAACGCCGGTGCTATCTTCATCGGCCCCTACTCGCCGGTGCCCCTGGGGGATTACGCGGCAGGATCCAACCACGTCCTGCCCACCGGCGGTTCAGCTGCCTATGCATCGGGGCTCAACACCACCGTCTTTATGAAGGCTGTGCAGCTGATTAACTACAGTCAGAGCGCCCTGGCCGAGATCGGCGATGCCATTGTCGCGGTTGCCCACGACGAAGACCTACCCGCCCACGGCGAAGCAATTACCGCCCGTACCCGTGGTAGCCGATAAGGAGGACGCATGAACTGCCCCTACTGCCGCAACTCGACCTCCAAGGTCGTTGATTCTCGCACCACCGAAGACAACTCAGCAATCCGTCGCCGTCGCCGCTGTGAATCCTGCGGGAAGCGCTTTACGACGGTTGAGACCACCGCTGTTTCAGTCATCAAGCGAAGCGGGGTCACTGAGCCTTTCAACCGGGCCAAAATTATTTCTGGTGTGCGCAAAGCCTGCCAGGGGCGTCCGGTCAGCGAAGACGACCTAGCCAAGCTAGCCCAGGAAGTTGAAGAGAATATCCGGGCTAAGGGTATCGCCGAGATTGATGCCCATGAGGTAGGGCTTTCCATTCTGGAACCTCTCTCCAAGCTCGATACCGTGGCCTACCTGCGCTTTGCCAGCGTCTACCAGGCCTTTGAGTCACTTGAAGACTTTGAGCAGGCCATTGCCGCTTTACGTAAGGCCGGGGCCGCTAGGGCAGAAGAATCTGCCCTGTTCTAGGAGTGCGGTGCCAGCTAGATTCTTGCCGCTCTGCTAGCTAGTTCTAGCATCTGTAGATAGGTTTCTCTCCAGTCGCTTATGGCGTTGTAGGCGGCGTCCTCACTCAGAACCCCGGCAGCCGGGGGATGCTGGCCAAAGGCCCCAGAATCTAGGGCGGCGCGGTCTTCATGCCAGGCGGCACTACCGTAGTAGCTAGAGAGCTGCTCCATAGCCTGGCAGGCCCGTTCAAAATCTTCTAAGGCTTGCTCCATAGTTTCTAGGGCAGCCGTTACAGAATTAAGATTTTCTTCCTGCTGGGTAATACGCTGACGATTCATAGGTGCAGGCTTCCTTTCCTATCTAGTTCCAGCCTAGCGAGTACCTGCCAGAGCTGCTGCCCGGCGCTCGTGCTCGCTGGGGTGACCGGCTGCCCAGAGGGCGGCCCCCACAATGCCGGCGTTATTGCGCAGCTGGGCCATGACCATGGGGGTGCGAATCTCATTTTCAAAGTAGGGCATGAACTTCTCGGGGTTCTTCGAGATGCCACCGCCGATGATGAACAGGTCGGGGGAGAAGAGGAACTCCACGTGGGAGAAGTAGCGCTGCAGACGCTTACCGTACTTCTTCCAGGACAGCTCGTGAATTTCACGGGCACGGGCTGATGCACGAGATTCGGCGTTGTGGCCGTCAATCTCAAGGTGACCCAGCTCGGTGTTCGGAATCAGTTGGCCGTTGATGATGAGGGCTGAACCGATACCGGTGCCCAGGGTAATCACGGCGATCAGGCCGTCCTTGTCCTTACCCTGGCCGTAGGTAGCTTCAGCCAGGCCGGCAGCGTCCGCGTCGTTCAGGGCGTAGACAGTACGGCCGCCCAGGGCCTCGCTCATGATGCCCTCAAGGTCAGCACCAATCCAGGACTCGTGCACATTCGCAGCAGAAAGGGTAACACCGTTCTTCACGATGGCGGGGAAGTCGATACCGATAGCCGCATCGGGCAGGGGAGCAAGCTCACGGCCCTGCAGCTCATCAACGATTTCACGAACCACAGATGCGCAGGCCTCGGGGGTGGCAGGCTGCGGGGTGGGGATGCGGAAGCGCTCGCCCACCAGCTGGCCGGTGCGGATATCAACGATACCGCCCTTCATGCCGGTGCCTCCGATATCGATACCGATAACCAGGTCAGCTGCGGTAGGTGCCGGGACCTCGGGGGTGACTGCGTCAGTCATGAGCGCTCCTTTGAGAGTGATGGTGTTTAGGGCAGGGTAAGGATGTCCACGCCGTCGGCGGTGACAACCATGGTGTGTTCAAACTGGGCGGTACGCTTGCGATCGCGGGTGACGACGGTCCAGTCGTCCTCCCACATATCCCATTCGATGGTGCCCAGGGTGAGCATGGGTTCAATGGTGAAAATCATGCCCTCTTCGATGACGGTGTTGTAGGCAGGAGCCGCATCGTAGTGGGGGATAATCAGGCCGGAGTGGAATTCACGGCCCACACCGTGACCGGTAAAGTCACGCACCACGCCGTAACCAAAGCGGGCGGCGTACTTTTCGATGACGCGCCCGATGACGTTGATTTCGCGGCCGGGGCGTACCGCCTTCATGGCGCGGTTCAGGGCCTCTTCGGTGCGCTCAACCAGCAGGCGGGACTCTTCGTCCACATCCCCAACGAGCAGGGTGCGGTTGGTGTCACCGTGCATATCGTGCAGGTAGGCGGTCACGTCGAGGTTGAGAATATCGCCGTCTTCAAGCACGGTGGAGTCGGGGATACCGTGGCAGATGACCTCGTTCAGCGAGGTGCACACGCTCTTGGTGAAGCCGCGGTAGTCAACGGTTGAGGGGTAGGCCCCGTGGTCGCAGATGTATTCGTGCACCAAGACGTCGATGTCGTTGGTGGTGGTGCCGGGAACAGCGATCTTTTCAGCTTCAACAATGGCACCGGCGGCAATTTTGCCGGCCGCCCGCACCTTTTCTACTTCTTCGGGGGTGTAGAAGTTTGAGCCCTGACCCTCGTTGGCTTCGGGCTTGCCCACGTATTCGGGGCGGACGATGTGCGCCGGTACCGGGCGCATGGGGGCTACGACGCCGGGCGTTAGGTTGCCCACGGGGGCTTTACCCGGCTCAGCGGGGAGGTTGTGGCTGTTAGATGATGTCGACATGCCTTCTAGCTTATCCGCTGCGTACCGGCTGGCCCGCCTAGGAGCGTTGCCAAAAGCTGTATCTTTTGCCTAACCGGGCGTAGAGTGGTGTGTGCAACATCAATCAACTACAAAGGAGACCCTGTGTCACTGAACGACTACACCCCCGGCCCCCACGACACCCAGTACTGGTACAACCTGAGCACCGGCCAGGTCGAAGAGGGCCAGCAGTCCAAAATCACCGAGCTCTGGGGCCCCTTCGCTACCCGTGAAGAAGCAGAGCATGCCATGGAGAAGGCGAAGAAGCGCAACGAAGAATGGGACGAGGGCAAGGACGCCTGGTAGAGCTCAGCAGGGCTCAGTAACGCTGACTCCGGTTCACGCTCGCTGCCGACCCTCTCACGGGTTCGCTGGCGCTCACACGTGATTCACGCCAGCCCCGAGCCAGCAGCTTCGCTGCGAACCTGAGCCAGCTCTACTTACTTCACCATTGCTGGTTACTGATCAAACCGGTGTTCCGCTGCCGGATAGGCCCCTGAGCGCACGTCTGCCCGGTAGGCGCTTGCTCCCTCAAAGAGGGTGTCGTAGAGGTTGGCGTACTGCTTGACGAAGCGGGCCATCTTGCCCTGACGTAGGCCGAAGGCGTCCTGCCAGACCAGTACCTGCCCGCTGACGTCCGCCCCGGCCCCGATGCCGATGATGGGGATGCGTACCGAAGCATCAATCTCGGCGGCAACGTCGGAGCGGGTCATTTCCATGAGCAGACAGAAAGCGCCGGCTTCTTCAAGAGCGAGGGCGGTTTCTTTGAGCACCTGCCCGCCGTCGCGACCCTGTACCCGGTAGCCGCCCAGAGCGTGCTCGGACTGGGGCGTGAAGCCGATATGAGCCATGACAGGGATCCCCGCTGCAACCATGGCGCGCACATGCTCCGTGTGGTGGGCAGTGGCTTCCATTTTGACCGCGTGAGCCCCGCCTTCTTTCATGAAGCGTACAGCGGTTGCTACAGCTTGGGCGGGAGACTGTTCATAGGAGCCAAAGGGTAGGTCAGCTACAACCATAGCGCGCTGGGCAGCGCTTGAAACAGCCTTGACCAGGGGAAGCATCTCATCAACGGTGATAGTCAGGGTGGACTCGTGCCCCAGCACGTTGTTCCCCGCAGAGTCACCAATCAGCAGCAGCTCGATGCCGGCCCGGTCAAAAATAGTGGCGGTGAGAGCGTCATAGCTGGTGAGCATGGCGAACCTTTCCCCGGCGTCCTTGGCCTGTTGTAGGTGCACGGTGCGCACTTTTTTGACGGAAAGGACTCTTGCCTCGGCCTCCTGGGCAGGGGCAGCGGGGGCGGGGGTTGAGGAACCGTAAGGTGCTGTTTCTTCGTTGACCATATTCTTAACTCTAGTGCCCTATAGCTACCCTGCAACCGGCGAGCCCCCGCTTTATCTCACTCGGTGAAAGAAATGTTTAAAACTCGTTACTCTTACCTGCTTTGGGAGCGTGCCAGCTGGGCAGGTGGGGCTCTTCCGTTCTAGAGTTGAGTTTAAGGATTCGTCTGCCCGCCCACCGGGGTGCGGGCGCCACCTTTAGACATGAACGGATAGGTCACATGGATCGTCAGCAAGAATTCGTTTTGCGCACTATCGAAGAACGCAACGTGCGTTTCGTTCGCCTCTGGTTTACCGATGTGGTGGGCCAGCTCAAGTCGGTTGCTATCGCACCTGCTGAGGTAGAAAGTGCCTTCGACGAGGGCATTGGTTTTGACGGTTCATCGATTGAAGGTCTGTCCCGCGTCTACGAGTCAGATATGCTGCTGCAGCCTGATCCCTCCACCTTCCAGGTGCTGCCCTGGCGCGGGGATGAAGAGCCGACCTCCCGCATGTTCTGCGATATTCTCACCCCCGACGGGGAGCCCAGCGCCTCAGATACCCGCGGTGTGCTCAAGAACGTGCTGTCTAAGGCAGCGGGTATGGGCTTTACCTGCTACACCTCACCCGAGATTGAGTTTTATCTGCTCAAGTCAAAGGAACTGGGCCCCAGCGGCTTCCCCGAACCGGTTGACTCCGAAAGCTACTTCGACCACACTCCCGGCGGCGTGGTGCAGGACTTCCGCCGCAAGGCAGTGACCACCCTGGAAGAAATCGGCATCTCGGTGGAGTTCTCCCACCACGAGACCGGCCCCGGCCAGAACGAAATCGACCTGCGCCACGCTGATGCCCTGCAGACCGCCGATAACATCATGAGCTTCCGCACCGTGATCAAGGAAGTCGCCCTCTCCCAGGGTATCTACGCCACCTTCATGCCCAAGCCCTTCACCGAGCACGCAGGCTCCGGTATGCACACCCACTTTTCCCTCTTCGAGGGCGACACCAACGTCTTCTTTGAGGCAGGGGCTGAGTACCAGCTCTCCCGCACCGCCAAGCACTTTATTGCCGGCGTCCTGCGCCACGCTCCCGAGTTCACCTCGGTCACCAACCAGTTCGTCAACTCCTACAAGCGCCTGTGGGGCGGCGGCGAGGCCCCCTCCTACGTCTCCTGGGGTCACAACAACCGCTCCGCCCTGGTGCGCGTTCCCCTCTACAAGCCCAACAAGATGCAGTCAGCCCGCATGGAGTACCGCGGCATCGACTCAGCTGCCAACCCCTACCTGGCCTACGCCGTCATCCTGGCAGCTGGCCTCAAGGGCATCGAAAACGAGTACGAGCTGCCCAGCGCCGCCGTCACCGAAGACATCTCAGCGATGACCAGCGCAGAACGCCGCGCCATGGGCTACCACGCCCTGCCGTCCTCTCTCCACGACGCCATCCACCGTACCGAAGAATCAGAGTTCATGGCCGAAACCCTCGGCGAGCAGGTCTTTGAGCAGTTCCTGCGCAACAAGCGCCGCGACTGGAACGCCTTCCGCGCCGAAGTAACCCCCTACGAACTCAAGAACAATCTCGGTATCCTCTAGTGCCCGTATGCAGGCGCAACACCACAGGCGGTGTTGCGCCTGCTGTAATTAATACCCAAGGAGACAGCGGTGACCCAGACCCCGCAGAACGAAACCCCCGAAGAAGCCGCCCGCCGCGCCGAAGAAGAACGCAAGGCCCAGGTGCGTCTGCTGAGCGAGATGGCATCGCTGGGGTTCTACGATGCGGCTAAAAGCGCCCGCTGGCTCAACTCCCGGGAGCTCGAAGGTTTAGACCGCGCCAAACTGTTTGAGGGTCTGCGCCTAGCCCCTTCTCCCGATATCGCCCTGCCTGCCCTGGTCAGACTCATTGAACGCGCCCCCAAGGTGGCGCAGCTAGCTGCGCGGGGAGCGGACGCCGAGGCCCTCTACCGCTTACTGGGCGGCTCCGAGGCGCTGGGGGAGTTCCTGGTTCGCTACCCCGAGCACGCAGACCTGCTAGAGATTGACCCTAGGGCTTTTGACGGCCAAGATTTTCCCGTCTCGCTGCTGCCCGAGACCGACGAAGAATACCTCACCCCTATCGCTCCGCTCGATACCGTCTATCGCCGCGACCTGCTAACGGCTGTGGGAGCCGATCCGGCTGCGTCCGCCCCGGTCGCCCAGCTCACCGGCAAAGAAGCCTACACCGCCCTGCGCGTTGCCTACCGCCGTCACCTGACAGAACTGGCGATCTACGACCTCACCAGTTTCGCACCGGTACAGTTCATGCCCACCGTTGGCCGTCTTCTGGCAGACCTGGCCGCAGCCGCCCTCGAAGGGGCCCTGGCAATTGCCCGCGCCGAAGTAGCCCAGAACCGCAGCGAACAGATCGTAGCCGCTGTAGAACTCGCCATCATCGGCATGGGAAAATGCGGTGCCCGCGAACTCAACTACATATCAGATGTCGATGTGGTCTACGCTGTCGCCCACAAGCCCCTGGCGGACCTGCCCGAAGACTTTGCCCCCCTCGACGAAAATACCCTGACCCAGATCGGTACCGAGCTGGTCATGGCCCTCTCCAAGGCCATCATGGCCCCGGCCCCCGAACCCGCCCTCTGGGAGGTCGACGCCAACCTGCGCCCCGAAGGTAAGGACGGCGCCCTGGTACGCACCGTGGAGTCCTACACCACCTACTACAAGCGGTGGGCCGAAAACTGGGAATTCCAGGCCCTGCTCAAAGCCCGCCCCATCGCAGGTACCCCCGAACTGGGCGTCCGCTGGGCACGCGCCATGCGCCCCTTCATCTGGGAATCTGCCGCCCGCGATTCCTTTGTAGAGTCAGTGCAGGCCATGCGCCAACGCGTCACCGACAACATCCCCGCCGCCGACGTCGACCGACAAATCAAGCTCGGCCCCGGAGGCTTGCGCGACGTAGAATTCACCGTTCAGCTTCTGCAGCTCGTGCACGGCCGCACCGATGAAAGCGTCCGCACCCAGAGCACCACCGACTCCATCGCGGCCCTCGCAAAAGCCAGCTATATCGGCCGCAAGGACGCCCACGACTTCGCAGATAACTACGCGACCCTGCGTGTGATGGAGCACCGCATCCAGCTGCTCTACATGCGCCGTACCCACCTGATGCCGGTCAAAGAAAACGACCGGCGCTCGCTAGCGCGCGCCATGAACTCCCCCCTGGCCCCCACCCAGCTGACCGAGCCAGAGATGCTCAAACAGTGGGCCGGTATCAAACGCGCCGTGAAATCCCTGCACGAGCGCCTCTTCTTCCGTCCGCTGCTAGCCGCCGTAGCCCACCTCTCCAAAGACGAAGTGGCCCTCACCCCGCAGGCAGCGCAAGACCGCCTGGCAGCCCTGGGCTACAAGGACCCCCGCCGCGCCATGGGCCACATCGAAGCCCTCACCAAGGGCCTCCGCCGCTCAGCCGAAATCCAGCGCACCCTCATGCCCGTGCTTCTCGGCTGGTTCGCCAAGGGCGTGGACCCGGACGCCGGCCTGCTCGGCTTCCGCCGCATCAGCGAGTCCCTGGGCGGCACCCCCTGGTACCTGCGAATGCTCCGCGACTCACCGGCCGCCGCAGAGCGCCTCTGCACCCTGCTGGCGTCCTCCCGCTTCATCACCGACCTGCTCGAAGATACCCCCGAACCTATCGCCTGGCTCGACCGCACCGAAGACCTCAAACCCCGCGCCACCGACGTCATCATCGGCGAACTGCGCTCCCAGCTCACCCGCCACACCGACTCAGCCGAAGCGATCCGCGCCGTCCGCATGATGCGCCGCCGCGAAATTCTCCGCCTCGCCATGGGCGAAGCGCTCGGCATCAACAGCAACGCAGAAGTAGCTCACGGCCTATCCGACATCGACCGGGGCGCCATCCAGTCGGCTCTTGCCATCGCCGAACGAGAAACCTACATTGATGGCCGCACCCCGCTCACCGACGTAGCGGTCATCGCCATGGGCCGCCAGGGCGGGGCCGAAATCGGCTACGGCTCAGACTCCGACCTCATGTACGTGCACATACCGCGCGACGGGGCCGACGAAAAAGCCGCCCAAACCGAAGCCACCGACCTGATCAACCGCATGGTCGCCCTGCTCAAACAACCCACCACCCCGCCGATCCGCGCCGAAAAAGTGCTCGAAATCGACGCTGACCTGCGCCCCGAAGGTAAGGCAGGCGCCATGGTGCGCTCGCTGGAATCCTTCCGCGAATACTACGAGCGATGGGCCGACACCTGGGAGTTCCAGGCCCTGCTGCGGGCCCGCCCCTTCGCGGGGTCCGAATACGTAGGGGCAGCTTTTATCGAGCTCATCGACCCCTACCGGTACCCCACCACCTTCCCCGCTGAGAAGGTCACCGAAATCCGCCGTATGAAAGCCCGGGTCGAAACCGAACGTATGCCCCGCGGCGCCGATAAGACCCGCCAGCTCAAACTGGGCAGAGGCGGGCTGACGGACGTCGAGTGGCTGGTCCAGCTCCTACAGCTGCAGCACGCCCACCGGGTCGAGGGCATGCGCACCACCTCCACCCTCAAGGCCCTGGACGCCGCCGTGCAGGCAGGGCTGGTCGATGAACGGGACGCAAACCTGCTCTCATCAGCCTGGAAACTGGCCTCCAAGATACGCGGCCTGAACGTGCTCCGTACCGGCCGCGCCTCGGACACCTTGACGACCACCCGCTCAGACCTTGAAGCTATCGCCCGCTGGTGCGGCTATGCCCCCCACTCAGCGCGCGTCCTCGAAGATGACTACCTGCGCATCACCCGCCAGGCCCGGGCCGTCTACGAAAAGCTGTTTTACCCGGGGTAGAGATTAGCCGTTTACCTAGTGCTTCTCAGCCTTTGAAATCTGGTCTGCCAGGTCTTCAGGCGATAGGTCTGCGTTCGAGAAGGCTTCGTTCAGGGGCAGGTGTAGGCGCAGGCCGGTGCCGGGGCAGATTTCCACGTGGGCGCTGCGCAGCTTGAAGTCGACCACATGCCCGCCGCGGGTGCGCTCGTCATCGATGAAGTGGGCGTGGCAGCCTGGCACGCCGATACCCTGCTCGTAGATGGGGGTGCGGAAGCCCACGATGGTGCCGGAGACATCATCAAACTGTACGATGTCTTCGCCTTCAACGGCGTCAACCATCTTGGGGTAGGGCTTTTCCTGTTTTTTGACCGTGCGGGTGCGCACCCATTCGAAATCGCCCACGATTTTGATGGCGTACATGTAGTTATCCGACAGGGTGAAGTTATCGAGTACCTGACTGGTTGAGGTACGCAGCAGGTTGGTGGGCAGATCCCGCTTAATAGCGGGCACGAAGTTGGTGATGACCGCAAAGGGGGTCTTCTGATCGAGCGATGCCAGCGAGATAGAGCCATCATAGCGCATCTGGTAGCAGGTGCCATCAAGCACGATCATTTCACCGTCTAGCCCGTCAAAGGTGCCCACCCCGAAGTTGCCGTGACCCAGCAGTTCGCCGATGGTCATATCCCCGTCGTAGATGCCGTCCAAAAGCTGGCTCATCAGACCGGTTTGGAAGACCTCATTGCGGTAGATGGTGGAGCGGCCTTCGAGAATGGTGCTTTGGGGGCTCATGGTTATCTCCTTGGGGTAAGCGGCGGGTGTGCGCAAAAGCCGCGCTGCGGCGTCCTTTCTGAGGCGGACGCCTAAGCGCGGCTTTGTGCTCGTAATTTCAGTTTACTAGGGCTTAGACGCCGTAGTACATCTGGTATTCGAGGGGGTGGGGGACCAGCAGCAGGGGAGCGAGCTCGTTGGTGCGCTTGTAGTCAATCCAGGCTGAGATGAGGTCTTCGGTGAAGACGTCGCCGGCCAGGAGGAAGTCGTGGTCCTGCTCGAGGGCGTCAAGGGCTTCTTCCAGGTTGGCGGGTGCCTTCTTGATGTCTGCGGCTTCTTCGGCGGGCAGCTCGTAGAGGTCCTTGTCGATGGGTGCGGGGGGTTCGATGCGGTTGCGGATACCGTCCAGACCAGCCATGAGCTGGGCAGCGAACGCCAGGTAGGGGTTGGATGAGGGGTCCGGCGCACGGAATTCGAGGCGCTTAGCCTTGGGGTTGGTGCCGGTGATGGGAATGCGGATACCGGCAGAGCGGTTGCCCTGGGAGTAGACCATGTTGATGGGGGCTTCGTAGCCGGGCACCAGGCGCTTGTAGGAGTTGACGGTGGGGTTGGTGAAAGCCAGAACTGATGAGGAGTGCTCAATCAGACCGCCAATATACCAGCGAGCAACATCAGAAAGACCTGCGTAGCCGCGCTCGTCGTAGAAGAGGGGCTCGCCGTCCTGCCAGAGCGACTGGTGGCAGTGCATACCTGAACCGTTATCGCCGAAGACGGGCTTGGGCATGAAGGTAACGGTCTTGCCCCACTGATCGGCGGTGTTCTTGATGACGTACTTGAACTTGAGCAGGTCGTCAGCTGCCTGGGTGAGGGTGGAGAACTTGTAGTTAATCTCAGCCTGGCCAGCAGCACCTACTTCGTGGTGAGAGCGCTCTACTTCAAGGCCCACTTCGTCGAGGGCTACGCACATGGCGTCGCGCAGGTCGGCCTGCTTATCGACGGGGGAGACGGGGAAGTAGCCACCCTTGACAGGGGTCTTATTGCCTAGGTTGCCACCCTCTTCCTTGCGGCCAGAATTCCAGGGAGCTTCGTCGGAGTCAATCTTGAAGAAGACTGACTGGGGGGATACCTCGTGCTGGACGTTTTCGAAGACGAAGAATTCTGCTTCGGATGCGAAGAAGGCAGTGTCGGCGATGCCGGTTGACTTCAGGTACTCTTCGGCACGTTCTGCTACGCCGCGGGGGTCGCGGTGGTAGGACTCGCCGGTGCGGGGGTTGACGATGGAGCCGGTAACAACCAGGGTCTTCTCAAGGCGGAAGGGGTCTACGTAGCAACTGGTGACATCGGGAATCAGCTGCATATCTGATTCGGCGATGCCCTGGAAGCCGCGGATAGAGGAACCGTCAAACATCTGACCGTTGATGAAGAAATCTTCGTCGATAGCCTTAGCGGGCAGGTTGAAGTGCTGCTGTACGCCGGGCAGGTCACAGAAGCGGATATCAACGAACTTGACGTCTTCGTTCTTGATGAAGTCGAGGACTTCCTGTGCGGTAGTGAACATGGTCGTTTGTTCTCCTTGAGTTGTTTTCGACCCATGGGCGCCCGTTTGCCTGGGCTCCCTCGCTGTTGTTTCTAGCCTAGAGCGTATTTTTTGCCCTAAAGTATCGCTTTTGTTTCGCGTGTGTAACGTACCGTCAGCTGGGTTGCGTTGGTGTTACGTGGGTTTGGGTGGCTAGGTTCCCCTTTTCTAGTGTAGGTGGTTTGGGGCCGGGTTTCTCAGAGGGTAGGACGCCTGCGCCCGGTTTTCTTGGGCGGAAAGGGGGTAATAGCCGGTAAGGTTAGTTGGGTGGTTACGAGAAGAGATTTAGGTTCTTGGATAGAGGGGGCTCCTACCGACCAGGAGTACCCCGGGCAGAATATGGGCAGGCCGCGGTCGGGGCGGGGTGCTATCGCTCGCCCGGTGCGCCGTTTGCTGGCCTTTTGGATTGACTGGCTGCTCATTGAGGGCATGTTTTTTGTGCTGGGGCAGACGGTTTTTCCGGGCGTGAATACCGCTGTGCTTGATGTTGCCCAGCTGGTTATTTTCTGGCTCTATATGGTTGCTGCTGTCGGTTTTATGGGGCATACGGTGGGGCATTTTGCTCTCGGTATGCAGGTACAGCGACTTGATGGTAAGCCCGCTGGCTGGCTGACCGCTCTGATTCGCCAGTCTATGGTCATGCTGGTGCTACCTGTTGTCATTATGGATGCCGACCAGCGCGGCCTGCACGACCGGGCTCGCCACACTATTTTGGTGATGATTCGATAAATGAAAGACGATATGACGAACCCTACCGGCGAAGAGCCGCCGAAAGAGAACGACCCGGCGCTGCCGTCCTTTCTGATCCAGCCCAGGCCAATCGACAAGATCTTGCTGAGCCTGCTCGCCTTCATGACCATTTTCTCGATGGTCATGATTCCCCTGCGACCTAATCTGCTGGTCAACGCGCCCTGGCTGGTTTCTTTGCTGACCGGTTCGGGGCTGGGGCTGCTGATTACCGCTGCCCAGAATCAGGGAGCTGCCCTCATGCTGGCAGCCCTGACCGCAGCTGCTGCCGCCAGCCACATCAAGTTCATGGCGGTCTACTTCTTTATGGGGAAGCACTGGGGGCAGGACTTCATCACCTGGCTGTTCGCTAACCACACCCCCCTGTGGTGGCGCAAACTTGAGGGTTTTGTTGAGAAGCACCTCTTTCTGAGTCTGCTGCTGGGTTTTATCCCTTTCTCACCGATTCCGGCGGCGATTCTGGTGGCTATCGCCGGTATCCGTCAGCTCAAGGGCTGGGTTATCGGCCTCTACATCTACCTGCTAGCAATCGGCAATAAACTCTTTTACCTCTACCTGGGGCTGCGTTTCGGCGAGGGTATCCAGCCCACCCTTGAGACCATCGACCGCTACATGATGCAGATAACCCTGGCACTGATTGCCTACGTTTTCATCATGAACTGGTGGCGCGGTTCAAAGAAGAAGCCCGTGCAGTAAAAGCCTGTACGCATCAAGAAGGGGCCCGCTCAACATCTGTTGAGCGGGCCCCTTCTTGATGGGAAACCTGCGGCTTAGCGCATGCCTCGACGGTCGGGGCGCATACGCATGGGGTCAATACCCTTAGGAATAGCGTTCAGCATGTTGTTGTGCTTGGAGAGCGAATCAATGCGGTTAGCTACCTGGTGCATTTCCTGCTGGGTGAGCTTCTTGGGCAGCTTGTTCATGGTCTTGGTGAGCTGCTTGAGTTCAACCTGGCCGTCAGCGTGCCCGGTGTTGATGACGGTTACGGGAACGGTCGGTACGATCTTGGCGTACTTGAGCTTTTCCTTCTGGACCAGGCCGTTGACGCGGCCGGTAGGGCCTTCGGTGACCAGGACGATGCCGGGGCGGCCGATGGCGCGGAAGACGACGTCCTGGGACTTGTTAGCGGCAACGGGCTGCTGCTCGAAAATCCAACCGCGGCGCAGGGTTGAAAGAGCTGCACCGGAGCGACCGGGCTGGCCTTCCAGCTGGGCGAAAGCTGCCTTTTCTGCCCGGCGGGAGAGCACCATGACAGAGAAAAGAACGCCCAGGGGGATACCGATGAGAAGGAAGGTAATCCAGTTGTTGAGCAGCAGGCCGATCAGCAGGAAGACCAGGACGGTGCCAAAGAAGACCAGAGCAAGAATCCAGGGGATGTTGGGGTCCTGCTCGCGGGTCATAGCATAGACCTGCTTCATCTGAGCAAACATGCCGGGGCCGCGCTTGGCGCGGCGCTCTTCGCGAGCCTTCTTCTTTTCTTCGCGGGTCTGTGCGCGGGTGCTGCCACGGGATTCAGCCACTGTGTTTCCTTCGTGAGTCGATTCTGGGCGGGCGGGTGCGATACGCGCCCTAACTTACCCATTCTATACGGCAAGCGCCCACCGATGAAACCGGTGGGCGCTTGAAACCCTAGGGGGTAGCGTCCTTTAGGCCCCTGCTGCTACCAGGGAGCTAGCCTCCTGCATAGCAAAGCCTGAGTCGTCGATATGCGACAGGTGCTCAGGGATTTCGCGTCCCTGCTTCTTCATGGCACGGGCCCAGAGCTTACCGGCCCGGTAGGACGAGCGCACCATGGGACCTGCCATTACACCGGCAAAGCCAATCTCTTCGGCCATCTTTGAGAGCTCAACGAACTCGGCGGGCTTGACCCAACGCTCGATGGGATGGAAGAGGGGGCCCGGGCGCAGGTACTGGGTGAGGGTAATCAGGTCGCAGCCGGCATCGTGCAGATCGCAGAGGGCCTCGTAGACCTCTTCGTTGGTTTCACCCATGCCCAGGATCAGGTTGGACTTGGTAATCAGACCGGCTTCCTTGCCCTGGGTGATGACGTCCAGGGAGCGCTCGTAGCGGAAGGCGGGGCGAATCTGACGGAAGATACGCGGGACGGTCTCAAGGTTGTGGGCGAAGACCTCGGGGGCTGCATCGATGACCTGCTGCACGTCCTCTTCCTTACCCTTGAAGTCGGGGATCAGGATTTCGACGCCGGTGTTGGGGGAAACGCGGTGAATCTGGCGGATGGTTTCGGCATAAAGCCAGGCGCCGCCGTCCTCAAGATCGTCACGGGCTACACCGGTGACGGTGGCGTAGCGCAGGCCCATCTTCTTGACGTTGAGGGCCACCTTAAGGGGCTCGGTGCGGTCAATAGCAACGGGCTTACCGGTGTCGATCATGCAGAAGTCGCAGCGACGGGTGCACTCTGAACCGCCAATCAGGTAGGTTGCTTCGCGGTCTTCCCAGCACTCGTAGATGTTGGGGCAGCCGGCCTCTTCACACACGGTGTGAAGGCCAGAGCCTCGGGCTAGATCAACCATTTCTTTGTATTCGGGGCCAACCTTGGCCTTGGTTTTGATCCATGAGGGCTTCTTCTCGATGGGGACCTCTGCATTGCGGGCTTCAACGCGAAGTAGCTTGCGGCCTTCTGGCTGGGCGCTCATGAGGTGGGGTTCTCCTTTGGTGGTAAACCTGTGGTGGGTGTGCTGGCGGCTTCTGCCGGGGAGCGGTTTATGCGCTGGGGGCCGGTGTGAAGTCGGCGGCGAGCTGGTCGGCGTAACGGGCCAGCTCTTCTTCTACTCGGTCAACAATATCGGCGGGGGTTATATTCCGGCCGAGTTGTTCGCTAATGGTGGTGACGCCCGCATCGGTGATGCCGCAGGGGATAAAGGCGCCGAAGGGGTCGGTGGGGTTATTGCAGTTGATGGAGAAGCCGTGCATGGTGGTGTTCTTTGCAACGCGGATGCCGATAGCTGCAATTTTTTTATCTTGCACCAGGGCGCCATCGCCTAGCACCCAAACGCCTGAGCGCCCCTCGACTCGCTGGCAGGTGATGCCCAGGTCGGTCAGGACGTTGATGAGCACCTCTTCGAGTACCCGCACGTAGCGGACGACGTCGATGGGCTCGGGCAGCTGCACGATAGGGTAGCCAACCAGCTGGCCGGGGCCGTGCCAGGTGAGCTTACCGCCGCGGTCAATTTTGATGACGGGCACGCGGTTATCGGTCGGGTATTCGTGGTCTTCGGTGCGCTTACCGGCGGTAATGACTTCTTCGTGTTCTAGCAGTAGGACGGTATTTTGCCGGACGCCGGTGGCGACTTCTTCGTGGACGGTGCGCTGGTAGTCCAGCGCGGAGGTGTATTCCACATAGTCGGGGGCAAGCCCGACCCGTTCAAACAAAAGTGCCATACCTTCTAGGGTAGCCCTTTTGACGGTGGGGCGAAAATATTCAGGGAGACTCTGGCCGTCTGAACCCGGGATGTGGTGCTGTGACGCTAGATGACGTTTTTATCCACAGGGCACCTTCATGCAGTTGACTAGCGTAAATGCTAGCCCTGTGGATACTCCCGGCGGTGGCTCTATCAGGTGGTGTATAGCTAAAGCATGAGTACCCCCACAGACCTACCCCAGCCGACCCGGGCGTCCGCACCGCCTGAACCAGAAAACGACCAGGCCCTGCTGATACCCGGTAACCTGCCCGACGTAACCCCGCGCTACCGCCTTGAAAGCGGAGCCCACCACAGCACCTGGATTGTGGACTGCGGCTACCAAAGTGCCGCCTACCTTGAGGTGCAGGCGGGCCCCTACACTCTGACTCAGATCACCGGCGATGCAGAAGCTAGTGCGAAATCCGCAGAACGGCTGTGTTCCCTCACCCCTCACCCCGCAGTGCTGAGAGTCGATGCTGTGACCTCATCGCAGGACTCCTACCATATCTGGTATGAACCTGCTGAGGCTGGCACCCTTGCCGACTATTGCCGAGCCAAGGGAAAACTGCCACTGGGGCAGGTAACCACCGTTGCCAGAGCCCTCACCCAGGCACTGGGTTACCTCCACGAACAGGGCTTTGCCTATTCTGAGCTAGCGGCCCGTCACTGCGTTTTCACCGTGCGGGGCGAGCTGAAACTCCTTGCCCCCGATATCGATACCCGTTCACTGGCGTCCGCGGTGCAGAAGAGCCGGCAGGCAGATGACATCGCAGCCTGTGCTGCCCTGCTGTGGCTCTGCCTCACCGGGGAAGAGCCTAAGGCCATGCGTCTGAGGGCTCCCCTGAACCTGGCTGTTCCCCAGGCCAGCGACGCCCTGGCCCAGACCCTTGAGGACGCTATCGACTCTCGTGCCCAGCAGCCCCAGCTTACTGACCTACTAGCACTTATTGAGCTGGCGGCAGACCCCGAGCCCCTCGAACTTCACCTCAGCGCCCACCAGAGCGTGCGTCCCCGTCTTCCTGCCTACAGGCAGCCTGCGCCAGTAGAGCCCCGCCGGGCGGTGAAACAACGCCGTCAGGTGTACGGGAAATTGCCCGATGTATCGCGGGGGAGTAAGGTGCCTCAAGGCGGGCTGTCCCGTATTAGGAGGAAGGGCAAAGGGGCCGGACGACTACCGGTAGGGCAGTATCTGCGGGAACGCTGGGCTATGAGCGGTGCTATCCTGATAGGTTTTCTCGCCATAGCCGGGACCGGGTACCAGCTGCTCGCATCAGAGCCCCAGCAGGACTCAGCTACCCCGGCAGCGGTTGAGGCAGCGGGTTCTCTTCCTGCACTTACACCGTCAGGGGCAGATCAACAGCGTGCTAGCGAGAAGCCGCAGGCCGAGGTCGAGCAAGACCAGGCAGTAGCCCTAGAACCCAGTGATGACGATATAGCTCTTCTTGTAGCAGAGCTCGTAGCTACCCGGAGCCGGGTACTTGCCTCTGGGGAAACTGCGAGCATGGGCGATTACGCGGTTTTAGGCTCACCCCTGGCTGAAGCCGACAGCCAGCTACTGGCAAGTGAAGGCGCGGCCGCTTTAGCCGATATGAGCACAGAACTGGTGGATATCAGCGAGATCACGGCAACCGAGAACGGCTACAGAATCCAGGCTACGGTGCAAGCGAACGGCTACAGTCCCGCCGGTAGCGATCGGGAACTGGCAGCGCAGGGTATAAGTCAGCACGATGGTAGGGTGCTTCAACGCGTGGAGCTGATTCTCCAAGCCGAGGGCGGAACCTACCTGCTGACCGAGGCACGGCCCCTGCCCCTAGACCCGTCCGCCCTATAGCACCTACAGCCCTGCCTCTATATAGACCAGGGGCGGTGTACCAAACCGGTACACCGCCCCTGGGAGTAAGAACCTAGGTGTTCTCGCCTTATTAGATCTGGGGGTACTGCATGAAAACAGCGATAGCGATATTGATCAGGGCCAGGCCACCAACAGTATGGGCCAGGGCTACGTTCTTACCGTTTTCAGGGGTGCCCAGGGCACGGGCGGCCTTGTACTTCTTCTGACCCATAAAGGCCGCTACAGCGATAACCAGGGCAATCACCATCTTGATGCCAATCATCATGTGGTTCAGAGTCATGTTCTGTGACATCTGGATGAAGTAGAGAGCAAAACCGGTAACGACCTGCAGCAGGGCTGCGTGGAACTGGCCGGGCAGAACGATGCCCTGCTTAAAGGTGCCTAGCCACAGGCCGAAAACCATTGCGGCACCAACGATGTGCAAGAAAAGAAGAATTGAAAATGCGATAGCCATGATGACAAGTCTACGTAATACCTGGTTGTTTAGCGACAGTTCGCCACTAAAACCGGTGTGGGGGTGACCACGCGAGCCCCCTAGTAGATAGAAAAGTGCCCCGCTAACTTCTGCCAGCGGGGCACTTG
This sequence comes from Rothia nasimurium, assembly GCF_042660305.1. Classification (NCBI taxonomy): domain Bacteria; kingdom Bacillati; phylum Actinomycetota; class Actinomycetes; order Micrococcales; family Micrococcaceae; genus Rothia; species Rothia nasimurium. The sequence continues at coordinate 10,880 of NZ_JBHSTW010000020.1, read as the reverse complement.
AGAGCCTAGTTCAGAGAACTAAGACCTGTGGTTTAGAGACCAACCTCAGCTTCGAAGGCTGCTTCTTCAAGGCGCTGCTTGAGGAAGGCCAGGAAGCGGCCAGCGTCTGCACCGTCTACAACGCGGTGGTCGTAGGTCAGTGAGAAGTAGGCCAGCGAGCGGATAGCGATAACATCGTTACCCTCGGCATCCTGGATAACAGCAGGACGCTTGTTGGTGGAGCCGATGCCCAGGATCGCTACGTTGGGCTGGTTGATGATCGGGGTGAAGAAGACACCGCCGGTCTGGCCGGTGGAGGAGATGGTGAAGGTTGAACCTGACAGCTCCTCGGGGCCGACCTGGCCGTCGCGGGCGCGCTTGGCAACGTCGTTGATCTTCTTGGCGATACCTGCGATGTTGAGGTCGCCGGCGTCCTTGACAACGGGAACGAGCAGACCCTTGGGGGTGTCAACTGCCAGGCCGATATTCTCGGAACCGTGGTAGGTGATTTCCTTGAAGTCATCGCTCATGGATGAGTTGAACTGGGGGAACTGCTGCAGAGCTTCGGTGACTGCCTTGGTGAAGAAGGGCAGGAAGGTGAGCTTGGTGCCCTCGCGAGCCTCGAAGCCGGCCTTAGCCTTGTTGCGCAGGGCAACCAGACGGGTCAGGTCGATTTCCTGGACGGTGGTCAGCTGAGCTGAAACAGCCAGTGACTCAACCATGCGCTTAGCAACGGTCTGGCGGATGCGGGGAGCCTTTTCGGTGGTGCCGCGCTTTGAGGACGCTGCAGCCTTGGGGGCTTCCTTCTTGGCAGGAGCTGCGGTTGCGGGAGCTTCAGTAGCGGGGGCTGATGCTACGGGAGCAGCGCCCTTCTTAGCTTCAGCAGCAGCCAGGACGTCCTGCTTGCGGATGCGGCCGCCAACACCGGTGCCCTTGATGGTGGACAGGTCGATGCCTTCCTGCTTGGCCAGCTTGCGGACCAGGGGAGTGACGTAGGCTTCGCCGTTTTCGCCGGAGGGCAGTTCAACAGCGGGGGCCTCTGCAGCTGCGTCGGTGGAGGAAACAGCGGGTGCTTCTTCCTTCTTTTCCTCAGCTGCGGGTGCTTCTTCCTTCTTCTCTTCTGCGGGAGCAGAAGCGGCTGAAGCGTCACCGATGATAGCCAGAACCTGGCCGACTTCGGCGTCCTCGTCTTCCTGGATGCGGATTTCGAGCAGGGTACCGGCTACGGGTGAGGGAACCTCGGTGTCGACCTTGTCGGTGGAAACCTCTACGAGGGGCTCGTCAACGGCAACTTCTTCGCCAACTTCCTTGAGCCAGCGGGTGATGGTGCCTTCGGTGACGGACTCGCCCAGGGCGGGCAGGGTAACCTCGGTGCCAGAAGCTGAGCCTGAGGACGCGGGTGCGGCAGCGGGTGCCTCTTCCTTCTTTTCCTCAGCGGCGGGAGCTTCTTCCTTCTCTTCAGCCTTGGGGGCTTCTGCAGCGGGGGCATCGTCAGATGAGCCTGCGCCGGAGCCGTCGCCAATAACGATGAGGGGAGCGCCGACCTCGACGTCCTCGTCCTCTTCAACGAGAATCTTCTCAACAACACCGGCTACGGGTGAGGGAACCTCGGTGTCGACCTTGTCGGTGGAAACCTCAACGATGGGCTGGTCAACCTCAACGGTTTCGCCAACCTCAACGAGCCAGCGGGTAACGGTACCCTCGGTTACGGATTCGCCCAGTGCGGGCAGTTCTACGGTGGTGGACATAGTCCTTCGTGCTCTCCTTGTGAGTGATAAAAATCTGTAGGGGGTAGGCGCTTGCCCTATAACTAGGGTTAGGGCCAGCGCCTACCGCAGGGGCTTGTCTTAGCCGTGCAGGGGTGCGCCTGCCAGAGCCATTGCAGCTTCACCCAGTGATTCGTTCTGGGTGGGGTGGGCGTGGATGAACTGGGCGACGTCCTCGGGGAAGGCCTCCCAGACAACCCACATCTGGGCCTCACCGATCTGCTCGCCCATGCGCTTACCAACGGCGTGAACACCGATGATGGGGCCGTTCTTTTCGCGAACAACCTTGACCAGACCGCCGGTGCCCAGGATGGAGGACTTGCCGTTACCGGCCAGGTTGTACTCGGCAACCTCAACGTTTTCCTTGCCGAACTTCTCTTCAGCCTTGGGCTGGGAGTAGCCGATGGAAGCGATTTCAGGCTCGCAGAAGGTGACCTTGGGGATGTTGATGTCTTCAACGACCTGGGGGTTGAGGCCAGCGATTTCTTCGGCAACGAAGCGACCCTGCTGGTAGCCGCGGTGAGCCAGCTGGACACCGGGGACGATGTCACCGATGGCGTAGATGTTGCCGACACCGGTGTGCAGACGATTGTTAGTGATGACGAAGCCGCGGTCCATGGTCAGGCCCTGCTCGTCGTAGCCGAAGCCCTCGGTGTTGGGGCCACGGCCGACAGCAACAAGAACGATGTCTGCCTCGAAGACGGTGCCATCTTCAAGGGTGACCTTGGCGCCGTTGGCGTCCTGTTCAACGGTCTTGAAGAACTTGCCCAGTGAGGACTTGATGCCGCGCTTCTTGAATTCGCGCTCAACGACCTTGATGATAGAGGGGTCTTCGTTGGGGACCAGGTGGGGCAGGCCCTCGATGATGGTGACCTCTACGCCCATGGAGTTCCACATGGAGGCGAACTCGGAGCCGATGACGCCGCCGCCCAGAACGATAGCGCTCTTGGGTAGGTAGTCCATCTGCAAGGCTTCGGTGGAGGTGAGCACGCGGTCACGAATCTCGATGCCGAAAGTCTTGGAGACAGAACCGGATGCCAGGATGATGTGCTTGCCCTTGTACTCGGTGCCAGCGACGGTGATGGTGTCCTTGCCGGTGAGCTTGCCTTCGCCCTCGATGACGGTGACCTTCTTCATCTTGAGAAGGCCGGTCAGGCCCTTGAACTTGCCGGCGACGATGCCGTCCTTGTAGTCACGAACCTTAGCCATGTCGATGGACTCGAGGGTGGTGTTTACACCGTACTTTGAAGCGTGCTGAGCCTCGGATGCGAGTTCTGCAGCGTGCAGGTAAGCCTTGGTGGGGATGCAACCGGTGTGCAGGCAGGTGCCGCCCAGGTTGCTCTTTTCGATCAGACCTACGGTGAAGCCCAGCTGTACCGCGCGCAGAGCTGCGGAGTAACCGGCGCTACCGCCACCGAGGATGAGGATATCGAATTCTGTTGTTGCCGAATCGGCCACGTTGACGCTCCCTTGCATGGGTCGCGGAGGCCTAAGCCCCCTTATGTACTGTCGTTTTCTAGCTTATCCCTTGAACGCGTCCGCCTGCCACTATTGGCAGGTGTTTTATTGCTCGGGTGGGCATGATTACACCCCGTTACCTGCTAGAACGCGGGCAACGGGGTGCAAATGTAAAAGTTCCCTGGAAAGTAAGGTTTAGGCGTAGGCCTCGATGAACTTAATCAGGGTGGCGATGGAGTGGCCGGTGCCTTCCTTAGGAGTAAAGCCGTAGGGGCCTTCCTCGTTGAAGGAGGGGCCTGCGAAGTCCAGGTGGGCCCAGGGAATCTTTGCGCCGTCCTTTTCGCCCACGAATTCTTCGAGGAACTGGCCTGCTACCAGCATGCCACCGTAGCGGGAGCCGATGTTCTGCAGGTCGGCGACGGGGGACTTGAGGCTCTTGCGCAGGTGCTCGGGCATGGGCATGGGCCAGTAGTCTTCGCCGGCTTCGGTAGCTGCTTCAACAACCTGTTGGCGGACGGTATCGTCACCCATGACCGCTGCGGTGCGCACGCCCAGGGCGATGAGCTGGGCACCGGTCAGGGTTGCGATGTCGAGAAGGACGTCGGGCTCACCCTCGGATGCCAGGGCCAGGCCGTCTGCCATGACCAGGCGGCCTTCGGCGTCGGTATTCATGACTTCAACGGTGTGACCGCTGCGCATGGTCAGCACATCTTCGGGGCGAATGGAGTTGCCACCGGGCATGTTCTCGGACAGGCAGAGGTAGCCGTGTACGGCAACCGGCAGGTTGAGCTCAGAAGCTGCTGCCACGACGTTGAGGACGGTTGCGGCACCTGCCATGTCGGACTTCATGGTGGTCATGGATCCGGCGGGCTTGAGCGAAATGCCACCGGTGTCGAAGGTGATGCCCTTGCCCACAATGGCGACGGTCTTTTCGGCCTTTTCGGGAGTGTACTTGACCTCTACCAGGCGGGGCTTGCGCTCTGACCCCTGGCCGACACCCGCGATGCCGCCGAAGCCTTCGGCGACCAGTTCTTCGTAGTCCCAGACCTTGGTTTCAACATTTTCAAGGCCCTCTACGCGGGCAAGGGCACGCTCTGCGAAGGTTTCGGGGTAGAGATGGGAGGGTGGAGTGTTGACCAGGCGGCGGGTATGGTCAACGGCCTCACCCAGAATGAGAGCCCGAGTCAGGGCACCTTCTGCCTCAGCGGGGGCTACATCGGTGACAATGAGAACCTCGGCGACGGGAGCCTTGACCGAATCGGCAGTCTTAGCCCGCAGCTGGGTATCGGCAAAAGCGCCGTAGGCGGCGCCTTCTGCGATAGCTGCTACTGCCTCAACGGACTCTGCGCCAAGGGCGAGGGCTACGGTTTCTACACCGGCAAGCTGGCGGACGGCTGAGCCCGCTGCGTAGCGCAGGGCAACACGGTGGGCAGCGGCGTCTTCCTTCTGAGAGCCTAGGCCGATGAGGGCAACGACGTCGGCGCCCGCCTCGTCGAAGCCGGGAAGCCGAACGAGCTCGTCCTGCCCGCCGCTGACGCCCAAATCTTCCAAAATAGCCTCAAGGCCCTCGGCGGTTTCGGCATCGAGGGGGTTAGCGGCCAGTGAGGGGCCTTCCTTGCCGGAATACACACCGAGCACCAGCACATCGGCCTCAAGGGCTTCAAGGTCGGGGGCGGTTACAGAGAATGACAGATCGTGAGAATCGCTCACAGAAATCTCCCTTCGCAGTAGATATAAGAGGGGCAGCCGCGCTCTAGGGCAACTGCAGTATCGTCTATAAGCCTAGGCCTAAAAGCCCCGTGAATGTAATCTGCGCAACGCCCCTTACGGCTAAATCACCGCAGAGCGAACAGGCAGAGGGGCCAGGGTGAGAATTACGGCCCTGGAAGGAATAGTTCTGCATATTCCAAGCGTTATACCTGCGACATTAGGCTACACAGTGGCTACACCCTGGAGTACTATAGAGACTCACAGAAGACGGGAAGAAAGAAGGGGGCTAGGAAGATGACGCACGAAGATCGGCTGTATATAGCTCACGCCGGGGCGTTTGAAAACGACCGATTGAGAGGTCTGCCCCTCGTCATTGCTCTCTCGCACCCCCAGGACGCCGGTGGCACCGCGGGGCACCTGGGTGAAGTGCTTCTGCATGAACTTGATAATGTGCCGGTCATCGAGTTTGATGCTGACCGCCTGCACGACTACCGGTCACGCAAGCCCCGCATTACCTTCAAAAAAGACCACTACACTAACCCGGTACTTCCCGAACTCAAGCTGTACGCGGTAGAAGACCGTCTGGGTAAGCCTTTCTTGTTGCTGACCGGTGCTGAGCCCGATTTGCTGTGGCAGCGGTTTACAGCTGATGTGGTGGATATTGCCCAGCGTCTTGAAGTGTCGGTGGCCCTGTCTGTGACCGGTTTCCCCATGCCGGTGCCGCATACCCGCCCTATCCCTGTAACGGCGCACGGGTCCCGTAAGGACCTGACGGTCGGCATTTCCTCCTTCCAGCCCGAGGCTTTGGTGCCTGGGTCGGTATCGAGCCTGCTGGAGGTGCGCCTGACCGAGGCCGGCATTGGAACGGCCGGTTTCGCAGTGAACGTGCCGCAGTACCTGTCGGAGTCGGAGCTGCCCCAGACCGCTCTTGTCGCTATGGAGCACCTGTCGCTGGCAGCCAAGCTAAGCCTGCCCTCGGATCGCCTGCGTGAGCTGTCCGAGAATGTTCAGCTGCAGATTGACGAGCAGGCTAGCGCTAGCCCTGAAATTCAGATGATGATTCAGCGCCTCGAAGAGTCCTACGACGCGAACGCCGCCCAGGGGTTCGGTAGCCTCCCCCTCTCTGAGCGTGCCGCTGGTCGGGTACCTAGCCGGGATGAAATCGGTGATGAGGTAGAGGCCTTTTTGGCTCAGCTCGACCATAACACTCGGGATGCGGACGGCGACGGCCCCCGCGGCCTGGGCCCCTCCGGTTCCTAAACCGGCCCGGGCCGGGCCTGGCCCCGCGGTGAAACTGCCTGTGGAAACCCGCTTTAGGGGCGTCATAGATGCGTCACGGGTTCACCGATTTATGGGAAGCGTGCGCCCCGTGAGGGCTTGATTATTTGCTTTGACAGGGGCGGACGTCGGACGCCCAGCGGGTGGGGAATATCCACAGGCCTGCTTGGGCTCGTCTTAGGTACTCTTCTCTATCAGCCTGATAGGTATGACAGAGAATCACCACACCCCAGAAGAACCTATCGTTACCTACCTCAGCTCGGAGCGCGACGTCCTCGCCCTTGCCCTGCATCTTTTAGGCTACTGGCCTGAAAAGTCCATCATGCTCCTGGCTCTGAGCGATGGGGGAATAGGGCCCCTGCTGCGTGTTGATATGCCCGATGTTTCTGAGGTAGCGCCGAATGACTTCCTGACCTATATCTTCGAGGCCTTCCCCACCCATAGCCCTACCGGGGACCCCATCACCAGTGTATTCTTGCTGCTCTTCGCCGATGGCGCAGCATCCGGAGAAGTGGACGTTTCGGTAGAAAAAACCTTCCTAGAAGCAGCCCAATGCTATGCGGAGCTCACACCAGCCCACGCAACCCTTCACGGGCTGAATGTACTCGATGTACTTGCGGTGGGGCAGCAGGCCTACTGGGCTGTGAATCCGGCTGAAGGGCAGCTGGCTCCTGCTGGTTTTCTAGACGAGGTCTTGACCAGCCCGCTGTATAGCGAACTGGTAGCCCACGGGTCGCTTGTTGCCAGTGATTTACATGAAGCCCAGGAACTTAAGAATCGCACAGCCCTGGGAACTGAGGACCCAGAGGAACAAGAACGGTGGCAGGTCAATACAGAAGCCTATAGCGCTTTCTACCTGGAAGAGAAACAAGAGCAAAACCCCCAAGAAGCCTGCCAAATTGCTGCTGAACTAGAGCTGTGGGAGCAGGCTATAGGTGCCGTTGCGTCCCTGCTTGATGGGCCGCGGGGTAGCAAGGGGCTCTACGCTGGGACCTTAGCCGATGCTATACGAGCTGAGGTGATTCCCGATGCAGCTGGTTTTCTGATCGCTTCTTTCGATAGCTTTGCCACCCTCCAGCTCGTGATTCTTCAGGCCTGCCGTACCCTCAAAGACTCGTTAGCAGCTCTGAGAGCTCTAGAACAGGGCAGCCAAGAACTGGGGCTGAACAGGCAAACTACGGGGGATAGGGTTCTGCCCCTGCCGTCAACCCTGCACCGGTACCAGCTCGATCGTCTCAGCCAGCCTGAACAGGGTGCGCACGATCAGATAGATAGCACCGAAGACAGTCTGAAGGAAATGGCTGAAACTCTCTTTGGTGTAGATCCCACCCCGCCAGACTGGAAGCGCCTGGAAGCCTTGTGGCATTTGGCAGCCGTGCTGGAAAGCTCCGCTAGGGGGAAAGCCGAAGCTTCCCTCCTTGCTGCACAGGCGTGGGTAAGCTGGATGCGGGGCAACTCTACGGAAGCTTTCCACCTGCTGGAGGCTATCGACAGCACCTACCGCGATGGGGGCTCTCTACCCCTGCATTACCTTTTGAGCGTCAGTGCTTTCCCTACCTGGCTTACTCTGCCCGGCGGAGCCCCAGAGACCTACGTGACCAAGAACCGCAGATAAGCGGCCGTGCCTTCTTCGCCAGAAAACCTAAAACATGTCATACTTGACTATTGACCCCGCTCAAAGTGTCTCTCAAAAATACAGCTTCCTATCGGGAATAGAAGCCCCTACTCGGGCGTTATACCCACCGATAGATACCCTGGAAACTGTATTGTGCGAATCGATCACTTGACAGGGTCTTAGGTGTTTTGACCGCGAACACCGCATCACACTCGCTACGGTCAACTAGCTCAGAAAGGTTTTCTGTGTCACCAGCCGCACGCAAGAAAGCAGCCAGCGAAACCGCTGCAACCAAAGCCACCGCTAAAAAAACCTCAACTCGCGCCAAAGCAAAAAAGGCTGACGAGGCAGCAGACGCCGTAGAAGCAGACGACGAAGAAAGCGCCGCACCTCAGCGAGCCCCCAAGAAGACCGCAGCTAAGAAGGCTGCCCCCAAGAAGAGCCGCAAGGCTAAGGACGAGGACGACGATATCGATCTGGACGACGAAGACCTCGATACCGACGACATCGAAGATGTCGATGAAGACGATGACGAAGACGAGGCAGACTCTGTCACCAAGGAAGAGAAGAAAGAAGCTGAAGCTGTAGCAGCTAAGGGTTCTGGCTTCGTCCTGACCAACAACGATGAAGACGATGCCCCTGCCGTCCGCGTTGTTACCCCCGGTGCTACCGCAGACCCCGTCAAGGACTACCTCAAGCAGATTGGCAAGGTTGCCCTGCTGAATGCTGAGCAGGAAGTCGACCTGGCTATGCGTATTGAGGCCGGCCTCTACGCCGAGCACAAGCTCAAAGAGAACCCCGATATGGACCCGCAGCTCAAGAAGGAACTGCGCTGGGTAATTCACGATGGTCGTCGCGCCAAGAACCACCTGCTGGAAGCCAACCTGCGTCTGGTGGTCTCCCTGGCCAAGCGCTACACCGGCCGCGGTATGCTCTTCCTCGACCTGATTCAGGAAGGTAACCTGGGCCTGATTCGAGCCGTTGAGAAGTTCGACTACTCAAAGGGCTTCAAGTTCTCAACCTACGCAACCTGGTGGATCCGTCAGGCTATCACCCGTGCAATGGCTGACCAGGCCCGCACCATCCGCGTCCCCGTGCACATGGTTGAAGTTATCAACAAGCTGGCCCGCGTCCAGCGTCAGATGCTGCAGGATCTGGGCCGCGAACCCACCCCTGAAGAGCTCGCTAAGGAACTCGATATGACCCCCGAAAAGGTCATCGAGGTTCAGAAGTACGGCCGTGAGCCGATCTCCCTGCACACCCCTCTGGGCGAGGACGGCGACTCTGAGTTTGGCGACCTGATTGAGGACTCCGAAGCAGTAGTACCTGCCGATGCTGTCTCATTCACCCTGCTCCAGGAGCAGCTGCACTCGGTGCTTGATACCCTCTCTGAGCGCGAAGCAGGTGTTGTTGCTATGCGCTTTGGTATGACCGACGGCCAGCCCAAGACCCTTGACGAAATCGGCAAGGTCTACGGCGTTACCCGCGAACGTATCCGCCAGATTGAATCAAAGACTATGTCTAAGCTCCGTCACCCCAGCCGTTCCCAGGTTCTGCGTGACTACCTAGACTAAAAACCGAACTGCTGTAGTTGCGGTACAGGCGGGTGCCCTTGAGCCTTCTAGCTCGAGGGGCACCCGCCTTTTTGATGGGGTGGGTTGGCATAAGAGAAGGTGGGAGTTGCTAAATATCTGGGAGTTATGCGATGGCGAGGGTGGCGATTTTCCAGTTGCCCCGTTTGCGTTCTGCCCGTAGAGCTACGGCCCGGGTGCGGACGTCGTCGGTCACCAGCAAACTCATTTCATAGGCAGTCTCAGCAACTTTCTGGACGATGATACGTCGCGGGCGGATTACAGCAGGCGGCTTGCTGGGGTAAGGGGCCTGGGGGTAATGACGCTGTCGGTAGCGAATGGCGGCTTTTGCCTGTTCAAGCTGCTTTTCTAGGGTGCGGTAGCAGCCGGCTGTCATCCAGGGAGCTAGATGGTGCTGAGGCCTGCGCCCCATGAAAACTTCGATGGCAGCGGTACCAATGCGAACCCCCAGTTGCTCAAGGGCCTGCTCTTCTTGATCGATAAAGGAGAGGCTGACAGCGGGTTCTGCTGGCTGACCCTTTTCAAAGTAGGGTGCATATTTTTCGGCGTATTCGGTAGCTTCGACGATGATGTATTTGCGGTCATCACGTTCTGGGAAAGCGGTTTTCATGGTGTGCTCCTTTGCAAAACCTAGTGGGGTAGGGTAATCGTCTGACCTGGGAAAATCAGGGCGTCCAGGGTGGGAATGGTCTTTTGGTTGAGTTGCCAGATAGTGTGCACGAGCGCTAGCACTTCAGCGCCTGAAGCATCGGGGGCCAGGTGGTCTTCTGCGATACTCCATAGCGAGTCGCCCGGGGCTACGGTATAGGTGGTAGCTGCTACGTCTTCTGAAAAGTCCGGCTGCACGCGGGTGCCACCCCCGAAGAGGGGTGAAATGGGCTGGTAGCTCTTTGTCGTAACGGGAAGAACCTTCACTGTTGCTCGTTCCTGGGTTTGTTCTGGGGAAAAGAGGGGCGAAGTAGCAGAGGCTAGGGTGGAGTCAGCTGATAATGCCTCGACGTCGTGGTTAATTTGAGAAGCCTGAGGGAATAGGGGTGAGTTTGTCTCGCTGTTGTGAACTCTAGCTGTTACCGAGATAGCTTGCTCAGAGGGTAGGGCATAGGCCTGGGCGGGAGCCAAAGCTCCCAGACCTAAAGAAGCTCCCGCAAGTGTTTTGAGGAGTCCCGGGGCCCATACCGGAAGTTGTATGTGCAGGGGAGAACGTCGGGCGCGAGCTAGGGCGCTGTAGTAGAAGACTAAACCAGCTAGCCACCAGAGGGCGATGCAGAGACAAAGCAGGCCAGCGATAGCGCAGACTAGCAGGCTCATCCAGGTGCCCGGGCTACGAGAAGTGATTCCTAGGTCTTGATTCCCTTCGCTCAGAAGTGAGTGAAGTAGCATGCCTGAGGCGCCAGCTCCGCCCAGTGAACTGCTCCCCATAAGTTGGACTACTAAAAAACAGTCACCAACTAATGGGGAGCATCTCCTATGCGAGCACGAAGC
>NZ_JBHSTW010000019.1:0-19407 GCF_042660305.1 Rothia nasimurium | reverse complement strand
TTGGGGTTGTATGGGCGGGTGTTTGCGGTGGTGCGGGGGTTGGTGTTTTTGGCTGCGGGTGGGACTTTTGAATAAGCCTCATGGCACTAATTTCTTTGATTCTATTCAACTTTTCTTTACCTCTCTTATAATTTTTTCTTTTATCCAAGAAGGCCCCTGCTAGATAGCTGGGGCCACTCTTTATTTTCCTTTTGGTACTTTTATTTCAACTCATCCACCACGTCATTCAGCGTCGTGCTCGGGCGCATCACCGCTGATGCCTTGGCGTCCTCGGGCTTGTAGTAGCCGCCGAGGTCGGCGGGGGAGCCCTGGGCGCCCAGCAGCTCAGCCACAATCTTCTCCTCGTTCGCAGCCAGAGCCTCAGCCACCGGGGCGAACTTAGCCGCCAAATCGGCGTCCTCACCCTGAGCAGCCAGCTCCTCAGCCCAGAACTTAGCCAGGTAGAAGTGCGAGCCACGGTTATCAATCTCGCCCACACGGCGTGAAGGTGACTTGTTCTCGTTCAAGAAAGTACCGGTTGCCTTATCCAAGGTATCGGCCAGAACCTGGGCAGAAGCATTACCGGTGGTCTTGGCCAGGTGCTCAAAGGAAGCAGCCAGGGCCAGGAACTCACCCAGGGAGTCCCAGCGCAGGTGGTTCTCTTCCAGAACCTGCTGAACGTGCTTGGGGGCGGAGCCACCAGCGCCGGTCTCAAAGAGGCCACCACCGTTAATGAGCGGAACAATGGACAGCATCTTGGCTGAGGTGCCCAGTTCCAGAATGGGGAAGAGGTCGGTCAGGTAGTCACGCAGCACGTTGCCGGTAACCGAAATGGTGTCTTCACCCTTGCGGATGCGGTCGATGGAGAACTGGGTTGCCTCGGCAGGAGCCAGAATGCGGATATCCAGACCTGAAGTGTCGTGCTCGGGCAGGTACTTCTCGACCTTGGCAATCAGGTTAGCGTCGTGGGCACGGTTCTTATCGAGCCAGAAGACAGCGGGGGTCTGGGAGTCGCGGGCGCGGGTGACGGCCAGCTTGATCCAGTCCTGAACGGGGATGTCCTTGGTCTGGCAGGCGCGCCAGATATCACCGGCAGAAACTTCGTGTTCAATGAGAACGTCACCGGCAGAGTTCACCACCTGAACTGTGCCGTCCGCTTCAAGCTGGAAGGTCTTGTCGTGTGAACCGTATTCCTCAGCCTTCTGCGCCATTAGACCCACGTTGGGCACGGTACCCATGGTGGTGGGGTCGTAGGCGCCGTTTGCACGGCAGTCCTCGATAACGGTCTGGTAGACGCCAGCGTAGGAAGAATCGGGGAGCACAGCCAGGGTGTCAGCCTGCTGGCCTGACTCGCCCCACATCCGACCGGAGGTACGAATCATGGCGGGCATGGAAGCGTCCACAATGACGTCTGAGGGGACGTGCAGGTTGGTGATGCCCTTGTCAGAATTAACGTAGGCCAGCTCGGGGCCTTCCTGCAGACCCTTGTGGATGAGCTCGCGGACGTCCTCACGGATATCCTCGGGCAGGGTGTCAATGCCGGAGATGATAGCGGCCAGGCCGTTGTTGCCGTTCAGGCCGGCAGCGTCCAGCTGCTCACCGTAGGTCTCAAAAAGCTCGGAGAAGTAAGCGCGCACGACGCGGCCGAAGAGGATGGGGTCAGACACCTTCATCATGGTGGCCTTCAGATGCACCGAGAAGAGCACACCCTCAGCCTTGGCACGGGCAACCTGCTCGGCCAGGAACTTATCAAGTTCAGCCACGTTCATGTAGGTGCCGTCAACGATTTCACCGGCCAGTACGGGCACAGATTCCTTCAGGACGGTCACGCTGCCATCGGTACCGACGTGCTGAATTTTCAGGGTGTCGTCAGCCTCAATAATCACGGACTTCTCGTTGGAGAAGAAATCATCGTGACCCATGGTGGCGACGTTGGTCTTGGAATCTGCTGACCAGGCGCCCATGGAGTGGGGGTTCTTGCGGGCGTAGTTCTTAACAGAGAGGGGGGCGCGGCGGTCTGAGTTGCCCTCGCGCAGAACCGGGTTCACAGCTGAACCCTTGACGCGGTCGTAGCGGGCGCGGACGTCCTTATCCTGCTCGGTCACAACCTCATCGGGGTAGTCGGGGATAGCGAAGCCCTTGGCCTGCAGCTCAGCGATAGCGGCCTTGAGCTGGGGTACGGACGCCGAAATGTTGGGCAGCTTGATGATGTTAGCTTCGGGGGTCTTGGCCAGCTCACCCAGCTCGGTCAGGGCGTCCGCTACCTGCTGCTCTGCAGGGAGAATATCGCTGAACTGAGCCAGAATACGGCCCGAAAGTGAAATATCGCGGGTTTCTACCTCAACACCGGCGGTTGAAGCGTAAGCCTCAAGAATGGGCAGGAAGGAGTAGGTCGCCAGCAGCGGAGCCTCATCGGTATGGGTGTAGATAATCTTTGCCATGAAGGGCGTCTCCCTTGTCGCTTGTGGGCAGTTTCATTTCCAAGAATACAACGATGTGCCTGCGCTCACTAAATAAGAGAGCCTGTGTGACAAGATGACTCGACTACTGAGATAGGGTTACTGATATGAGTACCGCTACTTCAGCCCCGATTGTTGTTTCTGCACTTGTCATTCGTAATTCCTTGGGTGAGGTTCTCACCGTTCGCAAACGCGGCACCACAGGGTTCATGTTTCCCGGTGGTAAGCCTGAGCCGGGTGAAACCGCCGAAGAAACCGCTCGCCGTGAAGCTACCGAAGAACTGGGCCTTGTGCTCGACAGCTATTCCTTGATGAACCTGGGAACCTACGAAGCGGCTGCCCTCAATGAGGCGGGGCGAACCGTCCGCGCCCATGTTTACCTCTTGGTAACCGCCGGGGGTGTTGCTGATTTGGACCAGGCTGCGCCCAGCGCTGAGATTGAGGAAATCCGGTGGGTCCACCCCGACCCTGCGCGCGATGACCATAGCAACCAGGCTCCGCTGAATACTCAGCATATTTTCCCGCTGCTCACCGGAGATGATTTTGAGGAGGCGGACGCCCCGGTTAGCGTGGCCCAGTATCGAGACCTAGAGGCAAAAGTCGCTGAACTCCAAAATCTGGTAGATACCCTGTACATGCAGGTGGAATTTCAGAGCCGCTTTAGCTATCAGGCGGCCTGCGCTCGTGCCGCAATCAAAGGCCGTAACCTCTTTGCACTTAACACCGCTTTGGGTATTTGTCGTGACCGTATCCACGGCGCACCGCACATCATCTTTGGGGCGGCAGCCGCGGAAGAAACCCCTATTTTGACGGCGGCAGTAGAGCAACCCCTGAATACAAGGGAAGACCTTCTGGCCATTATTCGGTTTCTTGCCCCGCACCACGCAGAGCAGATTCTAGATGCCTACCTTGGTGCAGGTATGGACGACGGAACTTTTGCTCGTTTGCCTGTCAGCTAGGAGCAATGTTAAGAAGGGGAGGGTAATGCGCTATCACCTCAACAGGTGCTGGTGATACCGTAGAACCTATGACTGACACCACATCTAGCGAAAACAACCAGCAGAAAAATGCTGCCTACCTATCGCAGCTCATCGAACACCCCCGCATGGTCGGGCTGGCTGCGGGTCGCACCGGTGCCCCGGTGCTCACCGTCAATACCCTCAATAAGGACGGCGCAAAGTGGCGTCCCCGCCTCTGGGCCCTTCCCGCAGGCCAGGAGGGCAAGCCCTACCCGCTGACGGCACCCGAGTCGGGCGCCTCCGTCCTCACCGTCACCGATGAGGGGCACATCTACCTGACCCTGGGCAAGGACGTCGACGAAGCCGACTCCAAGAGCCTCAAAGGCGTCTACCGCCTACCGGAGCACGGTGAACCCGAACTCATCTTCACCCACCCCGGCGGTGTGAATGCCCTCACGGTGCGCCAGCGCGGCGAAACCACCCGCTACATCTACAGCGGCAAAGCCCACCGCGGCAGCCTCGAAGAACAGGCCAAGACCCTCGACGAACGCGAGAAAACTGCAACCTCCGGTGTGCTCTACACCGAATTCCCCACCCGCTTCTGGGACCACGACCTGGGCACCGGCGTCCGCGCCCTTTTCGTTAAGGACGGGGGCGGCCAACCCCGCCGAATCGCGCTGCCGGGCGACCGCTCAGAACTGGCCGGTTTTGAGGTCTGCCCCACCGGCGACCGTGCAGCCGTCACTCTGCACACTAAGGTCCGCGGCATCCACCAGCGTTACAGCACCTGGCTACTCGACCTCAACGGCGAGAAAGAGCCCCAGCTGTTGGTTGAGGCGACTGAAACCCACGACTACTCGGCAGGCCCCTTCACCCCGGACGGCAGCGGTCTAGCTATCACTGAGGTGCGCCGCTGGCTGCCCGGCCAGTCCATCAAGGTTAACGCCAGCCACTACAGTTTTGAGACCGGCCAGCTGACCGAGCTCTCCCGCGACGTAGACCGCTGGGCTGGCGACATCGTGTGGCTCGATAGTACCCGCTACGCTTTTGTTACCGACCACCTGGGGGCCACCGCCATCCTGACCGGCAGTATCGGCGGCTCCACCCGCACCCTGGTTGAGGACGGCGCCAGCCATTTCTCGGCCCTGGCCTACAACGAAGGCTCCCTGATTGCCCTGCGCGATGCCCACCAGCACTCGGCCTACCCCGTGCGTATCGATATCGAAAGTGGCGATATCACCCGTCTGGCCTCACCCGTTGAAGAGCTACGCGCCCCCGGCCGTTTTGAGCGACTGAGCTCCACCGCGGCCGACGGCACCGAGTTCACCTCCTTCCTCGCCCTGCCCGAAAAGGATACGGACGGCCCCCTGCCCCTGCTAGTTTTTGCACACGGCGGCCCCTGGGGATCATGGAACTCCTGGACCTACCGCTGGAACCCCTGGGCCTTCACCGAAGCCGGCTACGCCGTGCTCATGCCCGATCCCGCGATTTCCACCGGCTACGGCCAGCACATGCTCGACCGCGGCGGCGACGACCTGGGCGGCACCCCCTACACCGACATTATGCAGGTGGTCGAAGAGACTGCCGCCCGCGACGATATCCAGGGCGATAACGTGGCCTTCTCAGGCGGCTCCTACGGCGGGTTTATGACCAACTGGGTGGCAGGACGCGCGGGCACCCGCTTTAAGTGCTACGTCACCCACGCCTCAATCTGGGACTACAACACCATGTACTATCTCTCAGATAACGGGTCCTGGCACGAATGGAAGGTCGAGTTCGGGGGAGAGGGCGACAGCATCTCGCCGCGTCATCATGCCGCCGATATCGCGGCTCCTATGCTGGTGATTCACGGCGATAAGGACTACCGTGTGCCCATCGGCCAGGCCCACCACCTTTGGGCTGACCTGCAGCGCCACTCCCCGGAGCTGGG
The DNA here is from genome assembly GCF_042660305.1 of Rothia nasimurium. Lineage (NCBI taxonomy): Bacteria > Bacillati > Actinomycetota > Actinomycetes > Micrococcales > Micrococcaceae > Rothia > Rothia nasimurium. The sequence continues at coordinate 14,080 of NZ_JBHSTW010000019.1, read as the reverse complement.
CCACAAGTACCTCTACTTCCCCGATGAAGGGCACTGGATCCTGAAGCCCGGCAACTCCCGCCTCTGGTATCAGGTCTTCACCGCCTGGCTGGACCAGCATCTGCTGGGCCAAGACTTCAGAGCTCCTGAGCTTCTGGGTTAGCCTGCTACCGGCCCCTGCGGTCTTTTGGAAGGGACGCTACCTACCCCTGTGCGGACTAGGTAGCTTCTCTTCTAGCTAGTGACGGGAATTGCGCCTGCGTTTAATGAGCGATACTGTGGGGCCGATATTGATAAAGATCCATAGGGGGTTCGTCATGGCAAGCAGCATAAATAAGGTGCGTAAGAGTGAGGAGGAATCTTTAGGGAGGGTCAGGTAGTTGAGCCAGATCGTGGCCCCAAAATAGAGAAAGGTGCCGACGACTAGATAGAGCATAGCCCACCAGAATTCACTGGCTGAGGCCTGGCCCTTGCTATTCCAGTAGTGACGGTAAAAAAGGCGGATGGCTCCTGCCGGCCCCACCTGCTGGGCAATGGCGGGGGCGCGAAACTCGTCCGGATGCTCTTCATCCTCGAAGCCGTCAAGGTTGAGGGCCTCGGGGGTATCTTCCAGGGGTTCTTCAGGGTGGATATAGCGGGTAGGCTTATGCTCAGACATACCCTCAAGAATACCTATAATCGCAGGAGCCGATGATGACTACCCTTCTGCTGACCTATTTCGGCCCCTTTGAAGGGGTTCCCGTTAATCCCAGCCAGGCCGTGGCCATGGGCGCCCAAGAAGCCCTAGCTGTTTCGGCCCCCGACCTCACCGTGGAGGTAGAAGAGTTGCCGGTAGAGTTTGCTGAATCTAGTCGTGTACTGGGCGAGCTGCTTGAGCGCTTCACACCTCAGCTGGCTATCAGCCTGGGTGTTGCCGCTGGCCGCGACAAGGTTGGTCTGGAACGGGTTGCTACCAACCTTGACTCAGCCCGCATTCCAGATAATGCTGGGGTCCAGCTGCTAGACCAGCCCATTCGCAGACAGGGGCCCGAAGCTTACTTCGCTACCCTGCCTACCCGGGCAATTTTTGAGCAGCTTATCTCTCAAAAGTTACCTGTGGAGCTGTCCTACACCGCCGGCACCTTCGTCTGTAACCATGTTTTTTACGAACTCATGCACGCCACGGCAGGGGCAATACCGGCTGGCTTTATTCATATTCCCCTCACCCGCGCAGAAGCTGGGGAGGATGCGGACGCTACGGCCGGGCGTCCGCAGGTCATAGCCAGTGCGGACGCCGGGGGAGTAGAAGGCGGAAACCTACCTACCTTACCTGAGGCCCAGGTCATCGGAATTATCGAGCAGGCCGTACTCACCACGCTCGCCCAGCTTTAACGCAGGACCCTGGTAACTCACGAAGTTACCGGGGTCCTGTGCTACTCGGCATGTTTGCCTGGGCGTCCAGCTGAAGCGATACTAGTTACGATTTTCCAGGTAGAAACTAATCAGGCCCTGGGTTGAGGAATCCTGCTGGGCCAGAACCTCGCGATCGCCGCCGACGGCGGGAGCCAGCTGCAGGGCGAGCTGCTTGCCGAGTTCAACACCCCACTGGTCGAAGGAGTCAATACCCCAGACAATGCCCTGAACGAAAGTGATGTGTTCGTAGAGGGCGATGAGCTGGCCCAGGACGGCGGGGGTCAGCTGGGAGGCCATGATGGAGGTGGTGGGGCGGTTGCCTGAGAAGACGCGGGCAGGAACGATTTCTTCGGCGGTGCCTTCAGCGCGAACCTCGTCGGCGGTCTTGCCGAAGGCCAGGGCCTTGGTCTGGGCGAAGAAGTTGGCCAGGAAGAGCTCGTGGACGTCCTGCTCGCCGTCGCGGGTTGCGTGAACCGGGTTGGCGAAGGCGATGAAGTCGGCGGGAATTAGGCGGGTGCCCTGGTGGATGAGCTGGTAGAAGGCGTGCTGGCCGTTGGTGCCGGGCTCGCCCCAGAAGACTTCACCGGTGGCGGTGGTGACGGGCTTGCCGTCGGCGCGCACGGATTTGCCGTTGGATTCCATGGTCAGCTGCTGCAGGTAGGCGGGGAAGCGGTGCAGGTACTGGTCGTAGGGGAGGACGGCGTGGGTTTCGGCGCCCAGGAAGTTGACGTTCCAGATGTTCAGCAGGCCCATGAGGGCGGGAACGTTTTCGGCTAGGGGCGCGGTGCGGAAGTGCTCGTCTATGGCGTGGAAGCCGGCCAGGAACTGCTCGAAGACCTCGGGGCCGAGCACAATAGCCAGGGGGGTGCCGATGGCGGAGTCGACGGAGTAGCGTCCGCCTACCCAGTTCCAGAATCCGAAAGTGTTCTCGGGGTCAATGCCGAAGGCCTCGACCTTATCCAGGGCGGTGGAGACGGCGACGAAGTGGGCGGCGACGGCGTCCTTTTCGTCCTTGCCATCCAGGGCGCCGGCCTCGCGCAGGGAGGTGAGCAGCCACTCGCGGCAGACGCGGGCGTTGGTGAGGGTTTCGAGGGTGCCGAAGGTCTTGGAGGCGACGATGAAGAGGGTGGTCTCGGGGTCTAGGTCCTTGACAGTTTCGGCGGCGTCGGTGGGGTCGATGTTGGAGATGAATCGGGCGGTCAGGCCGGGCTGGGCGTAGGGCTTCAGGGCCTCGTAGACCATGACGGGGCCCAGGTCTGAGCCGCCGATGCCGATGTTGACAACGGTTTTGATGCGCTTGCCGGTAATGCCTACCCACTCGCCGGAGCGGACGCGGTCGGCAAAGTCGTAAATCTTGGCGAGGACCTCGTGGACGTCGGTATCGACGTCCTGGCCATCAACCACGAGAGCGGGGGTTGCGCCCTTGGGGCGGCGCAGGGCGGTGTGCAGGACGGCGCGGTCTTCGGTGACGTTGATGCGCTCACCGGCGAACATGGCGTCGCGGCGCTCTTCGAGGTTGACCTCTTCGGCCAGCTGGGTCAGCAGGGCCAGGGTCTCTTCGGTGATGAGGTTCTTGGAGAGGTCAACGTAGAGGTTGGCGGCGGTGAAGCTCAGCTTTTCGGCGCGGGCGGGGTCTGCTTCGAACCAGGCGCGCAGGTCGGCGGTGGTCTTCTGCTGGTGCTCGGTCAGGGCTGCCCAGGCCTTAGTCTGGACGGGGTCGGTGATGGCGGGGAGAGACATGTGTGCTCTACCTTCCTGTCGATTTGGGTGTTCTTGCCTCTATTTTATGTTGGTTTGGTAGTTTTTGACCCCGCTGGCAGGTGTGGTTTTTTGTGGTTTTGTCGGCATTAGCCCTCCCAAGAGAATGCCTACTTATTATCAGTGGTGTTATTATTAGGGTGGAACAGGCATCTCTAGCCCCCTCCCGAACCACGCTGCGCGGCCCCGCGCCCCTTGACTGAGCGTGGACGCGGACGGCAGCTCGTGAGGTGCTTTTGCATGTCAACTAGGTCGAAACGTAAGAAGATATAAAGGACACTTTCATGGCTACTACCCAGCAAACTCCGCCCGGCACGGGCCCCGACCTGCGGAAGGGGGATATCGACGCGGCCGCCAAGGAAAACATGCGAGAAGGTTCCCTGGCCCCCAAGGTCTTTATTCCCGCAGCCGTCATCATGGCCGCCTTCATCGGCATTACCCTGGCCTTCCCCCACCGCACCAAAGAAATCTTCGATGCCCTGCAGGCCGACGTCATTAACTACTTCGGCTGGTACTACGTCGCCATCGTTGCTTTCTTCGTTATCTTTGCCCTCTACCTGGGCTTCTCCCGCATGGGTGACGTCAAACTAGGCGACGACGATGACGAGCCCGCCTACCCCTTCACCACCTGGTTCGCCTTCCTCTTCGCTGCCGGTATGGGCATCGGCCTGGTCTTCTACGGGGCAACCGAACCCCTCATGCACTACGTTGACCCCCGCCCCGGCGTGGGCGACGGCACCAAGGAAGAGATCGCCCAGGCAGCGATGAGCCAGGCCTTCCTGCACTGGGGCCTGCACCCCTGGGCTATCTACGTCATCGTGGGCCTTGCTATTGCCTATGCAACCCACCGCCTCAAGCTGCCCCTTTCCATCCGCTACTCCCTCAAACCCCTGCTGGGCGACCGTGTAAAAGGTGGAGCAGGTGACGTCATCGACGTTGTCGCTCTGGTCGGTACCCTCTTCGGTGTAGCGACCTCTCTTGGCCTCGGTGTTATGCAGATTGCTGCGGGCCTGGGCTACATGAACATTCCGGCCCAGGGCAACGGCTGGCTGGTGGGCATCATCGTGGTGCTCATGGGTATCACTCTCTTCTCTGTGGTCACCGGCCTGGAAAAGGGTATGAAGTGGCTCTCCAACGGCAACCTCGTTCTGGCTGCTATCGTCTGCCTTTTTGTGCTGGTGGTAGGCCCCACCCTCTTCCTCTTCCGTAACTTCATCGGGTCCATCGGTAACTACCTGCAAAATGTGGTTGCCATGACCTTCGAGACCCTGGCCCTCTACGGCGTTGACGGTGAGCAGTTCCAGGCTGCCTGGACCACCTTCTACTGGGGCTGGTGGATTTCCTGGTCGCCCTTCGTCGGCATGTTCATCGCCCGCGTTTCCAAGGGCCGTTCCGTGCGCGAATTCGTCATCGGCGTTCTGCTAGTACCTGCGCTGACCTCCTTCTTCTGGTTCTCCGTACTCGGCGGCACCGCCCTGCACCAGGAGCTCTTCGGACCCGGCACCAGCCTGGTGGGCGAAGACGGTAGCGTCTCTGCAGAAAATGCCCTCTTCCAGATGTTCCACAACCTGCCCGGTGGCGTCATTCTGACCGCCGGTGCGGTCCTGCTGATTACCGTCTTCTTCGTGACCTCAGCTGACTCCGGCGCTCTGGTACTGGGCATGCTTTCCACTAACGGGTCACCCGAGCCCAAAACCTGGATTCGTGTCTTCTGGGTGCTGGTTGCAGCTGCCACCGCTATCTCCCTGGTTGTCATCGGCGGTAGCGAATCGCTGTCGGCAATCCAAACCGTGGCAATTCTGACGGCGCTGCCCTTCTCCGTGGTCATCGTGCTCATGTGTATCTCCCTCTACAAGGCCCTGAGCGTTGAGCACCGTCTCTTCGTCCGTGCCCAGCGTCGTAACGCCCGTCGCGAGATTGAGGCATCCTTGGCTGAGCAGATTGACGACCGCGTCAACGAGCTGGTTGCCGAAGGCGTTGAAGACCGCGTCACCGCAGCAGTGGGGGAGCACCTCGATGAACACCTGGACGGCCAGCTCGAAGCTGCCCTGGAAGAAGCCGTGGACAAGGCGGTTGAGGCCAAGGTCGAAGAAGCCGTGGACTCCGCGGTTGAAAGCGCCGTCGAAGCCAAGGTGGAAGAAGCCGTAGAAAAGGCTGTGGATGAAGTCTCCCTGCAGGTGGAAGCCAACACCGCCGCGATTGAGCAGATCCGCACCGCAACCGGCTCCATCCCCGTGGTCAAGCCCCAGGATGTAAAGCAGACACCCTGGAATAAATAGGAAATGAGCTGCCTTTAGGGAGGCGGACGCTCTCTTGCCGACTAACCTTCTTGCCGGTTCGCTGGCGCTCACTGGCAATTCATGCCAGCCCCAGCCAGTCGGCGCCGAGAGCGTCCGCCTCCCTTATTCATTTCTAATGTGTTCCAGAAGATAGCGGCTAGTTTAGGTGCCGCCGGTATAATCAAACCGAAAGCCCTCTGCGCTGGTGCCGAAAATTCGGCAGGTATGCCGCGCACCGGCGTCCTTATCCCCAACATGTAAGCGAGATACTTTCCGCATGTCTGAAACTCAGAACACCGCTTCACGGAGCGACCTTCGCAACGTGGCAATCGTGGCTCACGTTGACCACGGCAAGACCACCATCGTTGATGCGATGCTCAAGCAGACCAACGCCTTCTCCGCCCACGCTGACGTGGAAGACCGCGTCATGGACTCCGGTGACCTTGAAAAGGAAAAGGGCATCACCATTTTGGCTAAGAACACCACCGTGTTCTACTCCGGCCCCGCAGCCAAGGGCGAAGAAATCACCATCAACGTTATTGACACCCCCGGTCACGCTGACTTCGGTGGCGAGGTTGAGCGCGGCCTGTCCATGGTTGACGGCGTTGTGCTGCTGGTTGACGCTTCAGAAGGCCCCCTGCCTCAGACCCGTTTCGTTCTGCGCAAGGCCCTGGCTGCTAAGCTGCCCGTTATTCTGGTTGTTAACAAGGTTGACCGCCCCGACGCCCGTATTGACGAAGTTGTTGGCGAGTCTATGGACCTGCTTCTGGGCCTGGCTAGCGACCTGGCCGATGAGGTTCCCGACCTCGATATCGACGCTCTGCTGAACGTCCCCGTCGTCTATGCATCAGGTAAGGCTGGCGCTGCTTCACTGAACCAGCCCGCCGACGGTGCCCTGCCCGATAACGATGATCTGGAACCCCTCTTCGAGACCATCCTGGAACACGTTCCTGCCCCCACCTACGACCCCAACGAGGTGCTGCAGGCTCACGTGACCAACCTCGACTCCTCACCCTTCCTGGGCCGCCTGGCCCTGCTGCGTATCTTCAACGGCACCCTGAAGAAGGGCCAGACTGTTGCCTGGGTACGTCAGGATGGCGAAACCAAGAACGTCCGTATCTCCGAACTGCTGGCCACCAAGGCCCTGGAGCGTGTTCCCGCTGAGTCCGCTGGCCCCGGTGAAATTGTCGCTGTTGCCGGTATCGAAGACATCACCATCGGCGAAACCCTCACCGACCCTGAGAACCCCAAGCCCCTGCCCCTGATTAAGGTCGACGACCCCGCGATCTCCGTTACCATCGGTATCAACACCTCACCGCTGGCCGGTAAGGTCAAGGGTGCTAAGGTTACCGCCCGCCAGGTGAAGGACCGCCTCGATAAGGAACTTATCGGTAACGTCTCCCTCAAGGTTCTGCCCACCGAGCGTCCGGACGCCTGGGAAGTTCAGGGCCGTGGCGAACTCGCTCTGGCAATTCTCGTTGAGCAGATGCGCCGCGAAGGCTTTGAGCTGACCGTGGGCAAGCCCCAGGTCGTCACCAAGACCATCGACGGCAAGGTCCATGAGCCCATGGAGCACATGATTATCGACGTGCCCGAAGAATTCCTGGGCGCCGTCACCCAGCTCATGGCAGCTCGCAAGGGCCGCATGGAAAACATGGCCAACAACGGCACCGGCTGGGTCCGCATGGAATTCGCCGTGCCCGCCCGCGGCCTGATCGGCTTCCGTACCAAGTTCCTCACCGAGACCCGCGGTGCCGGTATCTCATCGTCCTACTCCACCGGCTACGAGCCCTGGGCAGGCGACATCGACTACCGCTCCAACGGCTCCATGATTTCTGACCGTGCCGGCGTCGTTACTCCCTACGCCATCATCGGCCTGCAGGAACGTGGCACCATCTTCGTCGAACCCACCTCAGAGGTCTATGAGGGTATGATTATCGGCGAGAACTCACGCGCCGATGACATGGAAGTTAACATCACCCGCGAAAAGAAGCTGACCAACATGCGCTCAGCCTCAGCAGATAACTTTGAAAACATGACTCCTCCCAAGAAGCTCACCCTCGAAGAGTCCCTGGAATGGGCCCGCGAGGACGAGTGCGTGGAAGTCACCCCCGAAGCGATCCGTATTCGTAAGGTTATCCTTGACTCCAATGAGCGTGTGCGCGAAGCACGCCGCCGCGCCCGCGCCTAAGGCTAAACTTCAGGGCCGTGGCCCGCTCCCTCAATCGGGGGAGCGGGCCACGGCCCTTTAGCATAGGTGCTACCAGGCAGCGCGCGGACGCGGGAGCCCGTCTGGGTGCATGGGGCGGTTAGCGGAGGCGGCGGGTGCCTTCGCGCTCGCTCCATGTGAAGTGAGCGCCGGAGCTCAGACGCAGGTGCATGCGCCCATCGGCCTCCCGCCGTTCGTCGTGGGTGGGGAACCCAAGTGCCTGGTGGTAACCGGCTGCCTTCCAGGCATCATGCAGGGCACCGTACCGGACCACCTGCTGGGTGCCAAATTCAGGGGTCCAGTAGAGGCTCATATTCTTTTCGAAATGGACTACAGCTCCCCGGCCCAGACCTGTTTCGTCGGAGACAGGGAAACCATAAACCTGGGTATTCTGGCCCCAGCGCCAGTGAATGGCCCCGCGCCCGTTGAGAGCATAGGTGCCGGTTTTAGGCGACCAATATACCGCCGTGGTGTAGCCGCTGGGGGTACGGAACCACTGCTGGGCACCGTAGCTGAAGCTGGCGTCCTCGCTGATGGGGAAGCCCCAGCCGCGCTCAAAACCTGTAGCCGCAAACCGGGAGCCGATAGCCCCGGCCCAGAAAATACCGTGCGCCCCGGTGCTGGGGTGCCAGTAGACGTGCCGGTGGTTCTCAAAGCCCTGGGCTACCCCGCCGAGGAGTACCAGGTATTCATTGGTGCGTGGGGCCCACAGGCTGCGGTAGTTGCTCTGGTAGTAGCCGCCAATTGCCCCGTAGAGCTGGTAGAGACCTGCCGGGCGTGAAGTGCCCTGGGGTAGGTAACGGGGGTTGAGAGCTAGGAAGCTGAGCTGGCTTTCCGTACCGTTAAAGAGGTTGGAATCCCCGTCAAAGGGACCCTTATCGCTATACTGCCAGATGTCATAGCCGCTATAGCCGGTGGGCATAGGGCCGACCGTGGTGGTATAGCGGGCGAGATGCAGGGGCATGTAGGAGAGCTCAGAAATATTGCCCAAGCACTGGTTGACCCAGGAGGTCGCCGTGTACAAGATGGGGTAACGCCCGGTCAGTTGCCGGTAGGTGGTTGCAAAATCGTGGGCCCAGGCTCGCAGCTGGGCCGGGGTCATATTGTAGCAGGTATTGCCAAATTGCGGGTAGGGGTTGAACTCAAGGTCAAGAATGCCAGGCAGGGTGCCGCCGTCCTGAACCCAGGGCTGGCTATTGGCCACGAAATAGCGGGCCTGCTCGGCCCCTGAACTGTCGGAGGGAATCGCAAAATGGTACGACCCCCGCAGCATGCCCGCCGCGCGGGCACCGGCATACTGCTCCTGGTAGCGGGGTGAAACATACCAGTTACTCTCGGTTGCCTTCACAAAGGCAAAACGCGCCCCCAGCTGATAGTTGCGGGCCCAATCGACAGACGGCTGCCAGCTGGAAACGTCCATGCCCGGCACCCCGGATAAGGACGCCAGGGCCGGGACTGGTTGCTCGGCAGCTAGAGCTGCGCCCTGCTGGAAGGAGGCACCTGCCTCATCTGAGACAAACCCAGCCCCCATACGGGCCTGGCCGGGCTCCACCTGGCCTACCTGACTGCCTGCTGTGGCAGCTGGGGTGACTTCCTGGGCGGACGCCACCGCCCCCGTCAGCCCCAGAGCCAGAGCGGACGCCAGCACGCCCGTCCGCAACCATCGCTTTGTCCTCATAAAGGCCTCCTCGCCTCTCATCTCACTGGCATAGTTTTGCCGTACTTGTCCCCATAAATGTGAGCCAACGCTCACCATCATAAAACAGAAGACCAAACCCAGCTAGAGCCCAGTAACTAAAGCTAAAATTGCTAGGAACCAAACAGCACCCAGCAGAAAACCGCCACCATGGAACTCGACGCCCAGCCCCACTACCCGGTCGCCGGTGAAGTCATCACCGACAGCGCCACCTTCAGCCTGATACCCGACGGCCTCAAACCCAAAGACGCCACCGTCCTCTTCGTCCATGCCCACCCCGACGACGAAGCCTCATCCACCGGCGCCACCATTGGTGCCCTCACCGCCGCCGGCGTCACCGTCCACCTGCTCACTATGACCCGCGGCGAAATGGGCGAAGTGATTGACCCCGCCCTGCGCCACCTCGAAGCAACCCACCCCGCGAACACCGACCGGGGCCATGCCCTGGGCGAGTACCGCACCGGGGAACTCAAGGCCTCCCTCAAAGCCCTCGGCATCCGCCACCACCTCTACCTGGGCGAGGGGGCGAGTTACCTGCCCGGCGAGCGCACCAGCTACCGTGACTCCGGCATGACCTGGGGGTCGGACGGACGTGCTATCGCCAACCCCGCAGCAGCCGACGATTGCCTCACCCGCCTGCCCCTCAAGCCCCAGGCAGACGCTATCGCCAGTGCTATCCGCGAGATCCGGCCGGACGTCGTCGTCACCTACGACGCGGACGGCGGCTACGGGCACCCCGACCACAAACGCACCTACGAAGCTACTCTAGCGGCCGTCCGATCCCTGGAGGGAACCCCCTCAGCCCCCACCGCCCTCTGGGGTATCGAAGGTGACTCCAACCCGCAGGACACCCGCCAGCAAGCCGTCATTATGGGCAGCATCGACCACAAGCGCGAAGCCATGCGGGCCCACGCCACCCAAATCGTCATCACCAGCGACACCACCTTCGAATACTCAAACGGGGTCTCCCAGCCCATCAACCCCACCGAAACCTACCGCCTACTCTGGGGTACTGCCCAAGCAGGAACCCCAGCGGACGCTGCCCCCGAAGAGAGCGTCGAAGCTCCCGGCCCTATCAACTCGGCCATTACCGCCGTCGCCCTCGGCCTAATCGCAGGTTTTGCCGGAACCATGTACCACGCCCACATCTGGTACCCCACCAGCACCCTCTGGGTGCCCTGGGGCGCTGCCCTCGGCCTGCTCACGGTCTACTTCGCTGCGACCTGGGCAGCAATCCACACCGAAAAGAACTGGGCCGCGGCCGTCGTTGGGGCCACCGCCTTCGTGCTCATCGGCATCTTCGCCTTCACCAAAGGCACCTCAATGCTGGTCTACATCAACCCCATCAACCCCGTGGGGACCGCCGGAACCATCTGGGCACTAGGCTCCCTGGCCGCAGCAACCTTCGGCATGGTGAGCGCTACCAGGTATCGCCGCAACAAAACTTAACCCGGCTCAACAAGCTATCTCATCCATCACAAAAATCTGCCCCCACACCGGTGACCAGATACACTAGAGCACAGTTAACCAACACACCACGCACCGGTGCGTCACCACCAGAAAGGCACCCATGACCTACATCATCGCCCAGCCCTGCGTCGACGTAAAAGACCGCGCCTGCGTCGAAGAATGCCCCGTCGACTGCATCTACGAAGGCGAACGCTCCCTCTACATCCACCCCGACGAATGCGTCGACTGCGGTGCCTGCGAGCCCGTCTGCCCCGTAGAAGCTATCTACTACGAAGACGACGTACCCGAAGAATGGGAAGACTACACCGCAGCTAACGCCGACTTCTTCGACGACCTCGGCTCACCCGGTGGCGCAGCCCGCCTGGGCGTCATCGCTAAGGACGCCCCCATGATTGCGGCCCTGCCCCCGCAGAACCAGGACTAAGATTCTAAACGCGGTTCAAGGAGCGAGTATCTCGTGAGATACTCGCTCCTTTAGTTTTAAGCGAAGGCTTACACTAGAAAACAAACATATTCACAAGAGAAAGCAGACCATGCGCGAATTTGGCCTCGACCTGCCCGACTACCCCTGGGACACCATGGCCCCCTACCGGGCTACCGCTGAAGCCCACCCCGAGGGGCTCATTAACCTTTCTATTGGAACCCCGGTTGACCCTACCCCCTCAGTTATCCGTGATGCCCTGGCCGGTGCCACCGACGCCCACGGCTACCCCACAACCCACGGTACCCTCACCCTGCGCCAGGCTATCGTTGACTGGTTCGACCGCCGCCGCGGCGTGCCCGGCCTAACCACCGACCAAGTCATGCCCACCATCGGCTCAAAGGAGCTTGTTGCCTGGCTGCCCTTCCTGCTGGGCCTGGGGGAGGGGGACGTGGTCGTCCGCCCCACCGTCGCCTACCCTACTTATGACATCGGTGCCCAGCTCGCCGGTGCAACCCCCGTGGCCGCTGACTCCCTGGACGAGCTCGATGAGGCGACCCGTGCCCGCGTCCGCCTGGTATGGATCAACTCGCCGGCCAACCCCACCGGCATCGTGCGCGATGTGGATGAGCTGAAAAAGATAGTGGAGGACGCCTGCGCCCTGGGTGCCGTGGTTGCCTCCGACGAGTGCTACGCAGAACTGGGTTGGGGAGAATGGGACGCTACCCGCGGCGGGAAGCCGGTGCCCTCCGTCCTGGACCCCCGCGTCTGTGGCGAGAACCAGGACCTGGTGCTGGCAGCCTACTCTCTTTCTAAGCAGTCCAACTTCGCTGGCTACCGCGGCGCTTTTATCGCGGGAGACGCCGCGATTATGGCCAACCTGGTCAACTCCCGTAAGCACGCAGGTATGATTGTGCCCGCTCCCGTGCAGGTTGCCATGACCGCAGCGCTCTCAGATGACGCGCACGTTGAGGCCCAGAAAGACCTCTACCGGGCTCGCCGTGAGACCCTACTGCCCGCCCTGGAACGCTTTGGCCTGACCGTCGAGCACTCCGAGGCAGGGCTCTACCTGTGGGCTACAGCAGGTGAAGATACCTGGGCTACCGTCCAGCGCTTTGCAGACAAGGGTATCGTGATTGGCCCCGGCATTTTCTACGGAACCGCAGGTGAGGGCTATGTGCGCATTGCCCTGACCGGCTCAGACGACGACATTTCCCGTGCTGCTGCCCGACTGTCAGAGTAAAGCAAAACTGTTAATGTCAAATAAGCTCAGCTAAAGAACGTAATGTAGCTTCTGAACTCACACCAATGTGACCCTGCGCATCATTCTGCTGTAATGTAGACCATAGATGACGTGCGTACGTGCACGGTGCGGCCTTCCACCACCCCGCGAAAGCCGCACCGTCCTTTTTTAGAATCCCACTTCATCACACAGCACGTACGTTGCCTCGTATGACAGGAGGAACACAATGACTGAGAACAAAGCGCTGCTGAGCTATGACGGCAAAGAACTGCCCCTGCCCGCAGTAGAAGCAACCGAAGGTAACGGTGCCTTCGAAGTTGCAGGCATGCTCAAAGAAACCGGCAAGGTAGCCTACGACCCGGGCTTCATGAACACCGCAAACGCAAAGTCAGCTATCACCTACATCGACGGTGACGCCGGCATCCTGCGCTACCGCGGCTACCCCATCGAAGAACTGGCAGAAAAATCCAGCTTCATCGAAACCGCCTACCTGCTTATCTACGGGGAACTGCCCACCCCCGCCCAGCTCGAAGACTTTGACCAGATGATTCGCCGCCACACCATGGTGCACGAAGACTTCAAATTCTTCTTCCGCGGTTTCCCCCGCGACGCCCACCCCATGGCCGTCCTCGCATCCAGCGTCTCAGCCATGTCGACCTTCTACTCTGACTCCCTCGACCCCTTCGACCCCCGTCAGGTAGAAATCTCAACCTACCGCCTGCTCTCCAAGGTGCCCACCCTGGCAGCCTACGCCTACAAGAAGTCCAAGGGCGAGCCCTCCATCTACCCCAAGAACGAGCTCAACTACACCGAGAACTTCCTGCGCATGTGCTTCGGCTTCCCCACCGAGGAGTACGAGGTCAACCCCCTGCACGCAAAGGCCCTTGACCTGCTGCTGCTCCTGCACGCAGACCACGAGCAGAACTGCTCCACCTCCACCGTGCGCCTGGTAGGCTCCTCAAACGCCAACATGTTCGCCTCCGTCTCAGCCGGTATCAACGCCCTCTACGGCCCCCTGCACGGCGGCGCTAACGAGGCAGTGCTCAAGATGCTCAACCAAATCCAGAAGGACGGCATCAGCCCCGAAGACTTCATGGAGAAGGTCAAGAACAAGGAAGACGGCGTCCGCCTCATGGGCTTCGGCCACCGCGTCTACAAGAACTACGACCCCCGCGCTCGTATCGTCAAGAAGACCGCAGACGAAATCCTCGAATCCATCGGCGGCAACAACGAACTGCTCGATATCGCCAAGCGTCTCGAAGAGAAGGCCCTCAACGACGACTACTTCATCGAACGTAAGCTCTACCCCAACGTAGACTTCTACACCGGCCTCATCTACAAGGCCATGGGCTTCCCCGAGCACATGTTCACCGTCCTCTTCGCCCTGGGCCGCCTCCCCGGCTGGATCGCCCAGTGGACCGAAGGTATCCAGGACCCCGACCGCAAGATTGGCCGCCCCCGCCAGGTCTACATCGGCGAAGCTGAACGCCACTACCCCGAACGATAAGCTGCCAAGCAGCGCATCACTAAGCCCCGGCGTCCTTACCTCTTTGAACTAGCCCCCGAAAGTTGGACTGGTTTAATCCTAGACCGTCAGGGCTGCCAAAGCCTGGCTCCGATACCCCATCGGAGC